>CAMWJQ010000050.1 GCA_947174615.1 uncultured Lachnospiraceae bacterium | reverse complement strand
GCATACGCCATCTAGTACGGTCTCGTGGGCTCGGAGATGGGGATAAGAGACAGTTACCAGACAGGGGGCGGGCTCCACATTTTTTAGAGATACACTGGAAAATATTGCAGATGGGCTGGGCGTGGACAGCAGAAGCTTTCGCACTTGGACGGCAGACAGTATGATGCTCAGTGCGGACAACGGACATGCCTGTCATCCCAATCAGGGAGGAAAGGCAGATCTGACAAACCGCCCTTATTTAAACGGCGGTGTTGTGCTGAAATATCATGGCGGACAGCAGTATGCGACAGACGCCTGCTCAGCGGCATATGTGAGAAAACTGTGCAGGGAAAATGAGATTTCGTTACAGACATATGCAAACCACTCGGATATTCCCGGCGGAAGGACGCTTGGAAACTTAGCGATGGCGCAGGTCTCTATGGCAGCAGCGGACATTGGGCTGCCGCAGCTTGCCATGCACTCTGCGTATGAGACAGGCGGCAAGAAGGACATCGCAGCGCTGATCCGTCTTGCCGCACTGTTTTTTGGTCAGTAAGAGAATGCTTGTTGTTCTACTTCTGTGGCAGGAAAGTTATCATATTGGCGGTTATTCTGTTCTATCTTCCGGGTGTGCTCGTCGTAGGCGGAATCTCCTTCGCGGAAGATTTCGACAGCCGTGATATAGCCAAGGCGGTCGCGCACGACAGTGAGGTCTACCGCTCCCGTGGGCTGAGACATATATCTTCCGAGAGTCTTATCTTGATAAGTGCGGATGGTCTCCCCGTTGTAGAGCATGGCGTCGTTTGTATCTTCAATGCGGACAAGACCCCAGCGGGCGTACTCTTCAAAAAGCGTCTCGCGGTTGAGGCACAGCGAGATCTCAAGTGAAAATGCAGATTTTTCTACATGAAATGCAGCGGACAGCGCAGTGGTTATCTGCATTTCAAGGAGATCTGGGTCGTTCGTCACATCTGTGCGCAGAATATCAAAGAGGATTTGCTCCGCCCGCATCTGTGCATCTTTCCCAAGTGAGACATCTCTTGTCAGATTTACACGCACACCCCAGCGGCAGTGATCAGAAGAGCAGAAGGATGTCAGCTCAGGGGAGAAGGGCGCCTGTCCGGCGGTTGCAAACACAACAGAACCACTAAAAACCAGACAAACAGAAAGCACAATCATCAAGGCAGAGGCTTTGCGGTAATGCAGTACGCTCTGAATGCGCCGTTCGACCTCTGTCTTGGAAAAGGCGCTGTAGAGCAGTGTTGGGCGGTTTCCGGTGATCGCCATAGCAAGCAGACTGAATGCATAATCCTTGCGCGTGTTCTCGTCGCCGTATATCCGTAGCACAGCCTCGTCACATGCAGCCTCCAAGTCAGAGCACAGCGCTTTGGACATCAGCCATACCAGCGGATGAAACCAGTACACACAGAGCGCAAGGAGCATGACTGCCTTGCGTATATTATCTTTGCGGCGGATATGCATGGTTTCATGGCAGAGGATATGACGCAGCAGCTGTGTGTTGCCAAAGTCCATCCGCGTCGGCAGATAAATCTTGGGTGCGATCAGACCACACACCAGCGGGGAGGCTGTTTGGTCGTTTGTAAAGACCAGAATATGCCCCATCCCCATCTCACGCAGCAGTGCATTGATCGTCTCATTATGCTCGATCAAGAGCGAATCTTTCAGGCATTTTGTGTAGCGGTATTTCTGTAAGAGCAGGATACCTGCTGTAATCAGAAAACCAGCAGCATAGACAAAACCGATGAATAACGGAAGCGAAAATATGCGGGATTGGAATGAATCGGTATCTTGATAGGCAATGGTTATGGTCTGTTCAGCGGTTCCTGCAGCGGCTTCTGTGACATAGGACTCAATAGGAGACTCCTCTGCAATAGAGACAGTGTCAGCGTAAGCAATCTCATAAGGTGGCGCTATCAGAAATTCTGGCACTTTCATGCTCAGTGGGCTGCTCAGCGAAAAGGGCACCAGCAGGCGCAGCAACACCGCACTCCACAAGATCGGAAAGACAAATTTAGGCAGTTTGTTTCGAAGCAGGCTGCGCAGTACCAAAACGGCTGCGATCATGATACTTCCGTAAAAGACCATCAGGTAAAAGGGCATATTCATTTTAAAACTCAGCATAGTTAATCCGCCTCCTTAATCATTTTTGCAAGCCTTGCGGCTTCTTCATCCGAAATTCCTCGGTTTTTGAGGAATGAGGAAAAGAACAGCTCGCTCGAGCCGCCATACATCTTGTCAATCAACTGCTCTGTCTCGCTCTGGGCGACTTCTTCGCGGCTCACAAGCGCCTTGCAGATAAACCCGGGTTCCATTCTTTCGATGGCGCCTTTTTCAATACATTTCTTGATGACTGTGTAGGTCGTGTTTTTGTTCCAGCCAATGCGTTCAGAGAGCACGTCCACGATTTTTTTTGCAGATATTGCTTCTGCAGATTCTGGATCCTGCTCCCACAAAACTTCCATGACCTTTAATTCTGAATCAAATAGTTTCACATTCACTGCCTCCTTTTTGGTATACGAGATTGACTTTTATTGTTGATAGACTATTTCAATAGTCTGACGATGATAATAGACTATCACAATAGTCTGTCTGCGTCAATACAAATATCAAAAATATTTTTCATATGCTTTATATTTTCTATGTCTTTTGCTATAATAAATTAATCATTAAATTTATGTACGAGGGAGGAATGAAAATGTCAGTATTTAAAAGCTATTTGAGACAGCTAATCCGGCAGTTGAAGGCTTTGCAAAAGGCACAGGCAGATGGAGATGAGAAGGAGGTAAGCCGCATCATTGAAGAATTGTTAAAAGATGCTCAGGACGGGTTGGAGGATGATTAAATTAGGGGAGGTGATTCAATATGCCGAATGGTTTGGAAATAATACAAAAAGCGATTGAAGATTTTGCAAAAGTCCAACAAAACATGATGCTGGCAAGAGAAGAGAATGCAATAAAGACCTATGCGAATTTAAAAAGGGAATATGTTACGCTGAAAGCATTCTTAATGGTTGCTGGCGTAAATCTTACGGAACTGGACGAGATTAAAGAGTAAAAATGAAAAGAGTACCTGAAAACAGGTACTCTCAATCTTCGGACTATATTTTCCTTACAGAGCAGGGGCAGCAAGAATCGAACTCGCATTGACGGTTTTGGAGACCGCTGTTCTACCGTTGAACTATGCCCCTTCATGTGAGCGGTGTGTACTGCTCACTGACGAATTATAGTATACCATAGACTCATATTAAAAATCAAGTATAATTTCAAAAATTTTATCGGATAATTTCAAAAGATTAGCGATCTTTGTTCGCCGCCTTTTTCAACTGATACTGTACTGTATATCTTTTTACAACACGTTCGGTATGTGAAGAAACAACATACATGATTTCATCAAGATTCATTCCGGCGTCAAATGCCTTCTGAAGTGCAGTATCAAATCCTGTACCGGAGAGATCTGTGTCAAATGCTGCAGCAGCCGGATTTAGCGTTGAGCGGTCATCATTAAATATACTCATATAAACTCCTTTCGAACAGAACACTAAGATGTTACCATTATAACAATTTATGACAAATGAGTCAATGAAATAAAAATAATAATTGTGTAAAGTTAGTTCTGTGTAGACTTTTGCTGTTGTTTCGTGTAAACTAAAATAAAGTACGTAAAAGTTACAAAGGAGTGAGTACACTGATTAAGAGAAGATATGTGAGATCACGCTCATTAAAGGACGACATGGTAATCGATCAGGCGATCGTAGACAGGGCAGGGAGAATATTGATATCGAGAAATACGGTGCTTGATGCATATCATATTATGTCCCTGATCAAGATGGGCATTCCCGGCGTGTATATACGCGAGGGAGAAGAGGACGAGGAGCCGGATGATCAGAATCCGGGGGATATCGTGATTGCCCCCGCAGTGCAGAAGGAAATCGACAAACGGACAGTGCAGGATCGGTCAAAGGTGAATCTGTCTGAGAGTGTGAAGGCGAGAGTGGCAGAGGGGATTCAATATCTGTATAATGACACGGTTTCAGAGGGCTTTACCTCCACGACCCGCAGCATTACAGATGATTTGATGAAGGCGATCTCGGACAATGATGCGATCGCCGTGG
Organism: uncultured Lachnospiraceae bacterium; assembly: GCA_947174615.1. GTDB lineage: Bacteria > Bacillota > Clostridia > Lachnospirales > Lachnospiraceae > COE1. The sequence goes on along the minus strand of CAMWJQ010000050.1, from coordinate 9,425 downwards.
ATATCAGTACGCTGAAAATAAGCGATGAATATACATTTAAACACAGTGTCGATGTGGCGACGATGGCAATGATTGTCGGCAAGAAGCATGGGCTCAACAAGCAGGAAGTCTATGAGCTCGGCATTTCTGGACTGCTGCATGATGTCGGCAAGTCCAAGATTCCAAATGAGGTGCTGAATAAGGCAGGGAAGCTTACCGATGAAGAATTTTCGATGATGAAACAGCACTCACTGTTTGGTTATCAGATTTTGAAGGAAAAGGAGGACTTATCCAATTCCATCAAGCTTGGGGTCCTTCAGCATCATGAAAAAATGAATAGTAAGGGGTATCCCATGGGGGTTCCTTCGGAGAAGATCAATCTCTTTGCGCGCATCATATCTGTGGCAGATATCTACGATGCGCTGGTGACAGAGCGACCATATAAAAAACCGTTTTCGCCGAGGGATGCTGTGGAGATGATTATGTCCTTGACGGAGGAGCTTGACATAGATGTTATGAAAAGTTTTCTGGAAAGTGTGATCCTGTATCCGGTTGGGACAGATGTGGAGCTTAGCACGGGGGAAAGGGCAAGAGTTATTGAGAACAATTCCAAATATGTGCTGCGTCCCAAAGTGATCGGATTAAAGTCGGGAAAGACTTACGATTTGTCACAGATTGAAAACGCGAGCATTATTATCTTGTAGGAGGATGCCCTTTTATGTTTTTTTACAATAACAATCGAATAAAGAAGCATTGTGCTTTATGGATGCCGCTCATGCTGTTGGTGTGTTTTCTTGTTGTTCCGGCAGGTCATGCCCAAGCGGCGGATGCGGCAATCTACCCAATGTATCAGCGTGCAGTAGATTTTCCGCAGGGAGACTTGTCGAGGCTTGCGCAGGTTCTCAGGAAGGCGCAGGATGGAGAAGAGATCACCATCGGGTTTTTAGGCGGCTCGATCACGGAGGGGCGCGGTGCGGAAAATATACAGGACTGCTATGTCTCACAGGTGTATAAGTGGTGGTATGAGGCGTTTCCATATGCAAAGATCAATGTGATCAACGCGGGCGTGGGCGGTACGTCGTCCTATCTGGGGGTGCACCGTGTCGATGCGGAACTGCTGGTACACAAGCCGGATCTGGTGTTTATGGAGTTTGCAGTGAATGATACGTTTACAGAGTTCTGCATGAACAGCTATGAGAACTTGATTCGAAAAATCCTTTTGTCGGAGAGCAATCCGGCGCTGGTGCTGCTGTTTGCCACAAATGCAGTCGGCGACAGTTCACAGGCGGTTCAGGCAGCGCTTGGACAATATTATAATCTGCCGATGATCAGCTATGGAAAGGCAGTCACACCGGAAGTGGAGGCGGGGAGTTTTACGTGGTTTCAGATTGCAGAGGATATCGTGCATCCAAACAATATGGGGCATTCGATTTTTGCGGGATTGATCACGACGTATCTCGAAAGTATTTATGCACAGCTGGGCACGATCGAGATCAATGCGGAACGCTTGCAGCGGTATGAACTTCCAGAGCCAGTGACAATGCAGGTTTATCAGGATGCACACATTGAAAATGCGGCGACCATCACGCCGCTTGAGGTGATCGGCTATGATGTCTATAACTTTAATTATCATTTTAGTGATAACTGGTACTCGATGCAGGATGGCTCCTACATATCTTTTATTGTGGAGGCAAGCAATATAGGAATCTTGTATCAGCGGACTGTGGAGGGCTCCTTTGGTCAGTATGATGTGTATATAGATGACCAGTATGTCAGAACACTGGATGGCAATTATATCGAATATTATGGCACAGAGACCGAGGCGGAGGAGCTGTTTGCTTCCACAGATGGCAGCAAGGCATACCATGTGATTAAAATTGTCAAAAATCCTGCATCTGTCAATACGGATTTTGTTATTATAGGATTGTTAGTGAGTTAAAAAAATACCCTTTACAGGGTATTTTTTTTCCAGTCAGCGATCACTTCCTCGCAGGCATCGGGGTCCATGTCTGCAACGGCTTCACAAAGTCTTAGATACAGTTCATGATTTTCATCATCAAAGCTATATCCGTCAAGCGTATGAATCGCATCATCCATTTTATCCATATCAAGGTCGTCGATCGCGAGCTTCATCTCCTCAAAGACATCCATCAACACAGAAGTAGTTATGGGCGGTTTGCCCTCTGTCTCCTGTTTTTCGGGGAAGAAGGGACTCAATACATCATGGTAATGCTGATACATGGCAAGGGCTTCATCTGTATTGTGGAGAATGATGTCAATATTGTTGGCATTTCCGGCAGCCTCAAGCGCTGCTGCTCTGTCGGAGAGTTCCTCAGCGCCAATCTGTTTCGAAGCGCTCTTGAGTGCGTGGACTTCGATGGTGTAGCTATGCCAGTCTTGTTTGTCCATATAGGTCTGTATCAGCTTGAGTTTTTTGGGAATTGCATGGTAATAATCGGCAAGGATTGTCATAAAAAGCTCTTCGCTGCCCAGTAGTTTTAAGGCTTCCTTGATGTTCAGCTCAGGGATATCAGGGATGGTGACTGCCTTTTTGGGAGTGGCTGGTCGTATGGCGCCGGAGTGCTTTTGAATCTTAGCTTCGGGGAGCCACCTGCGAATCGTATTGATCAGCATCCGAACCTCGATTGGTTTTGCCACAAAATCATTCATACCCTCTTGGATAAACATTTTCTTGACATCACCGACAACGTTGGCTGTCAGTGCAATGATTGGCACATTGTCATACTCTGAGTGGAATCGTCGGATGATATGGGTCGTCTCGATCCCATCAATCTCCGGCATCATATGATCCATCAGAATCAGATCGTACATGGTCTCTGATATTTTGCTGATGGCCTCATTGCCGCTGAGGGCAGTGTCAATCTGCATATTCAGTGGTTCGAGAAGTCCCTGTGCAACCGTCAGATTGATTGAATTATCATCTACGATCAGAATTTTGGCAGCCTCTGCGGTAAAGTCATAGTATTCATCAGAGGTCTGATTATCATATTGAATGAAGGTCTCATGATTGTAAATACTTGCCAGCGAGAGGACGGATAATGGTTTGTGCATGATAGATACATTGGGAAGCGTATAGTGCACTGATACGTCATAGGGCGCAACCACGACCATATTGAGCTGTGTATGCTCGCTCATAAAATCCTGAAGCTCCTGCGTGAAGTCTATATAAGGCATAAAGAAATATGTATCCTTGAGCGCTTCAATATTTTCTGTGAGGTAGGACGCAGCATCAGTGCCCCTTAAGTCTGTATAATCAATGCCAAGTTTGTGCATATCCCGTTTGAGCTGGATATTGGCGTAGGTGTTGTTGAGATATCCTGCGGCTGGACTTGGCGGCGTCTCTGCCAACAGGATGCACGGTTCTGCGTCAACTACTTTCTGTGGTATTGTAAAGGAAAACGTGGAGCCTTCACCGTAGACACTCTCCACGGAAATATCGCCGTTCATCAGATTGACCAACTGTTTGCTGATGGCAAGTCCGAGACCGGTCCCCTCAATATTGCGGTTTCGTTTGCTGTCAATCTGTTGGAAAGATCTAAAAAGCTTGCCGATATCTTCGGGTTTGATGCCGATTCCTGTATCGGACACAGAGAACAATAGATTGATGGTGTCCGCTGAGACAGTCTCATAATCGTATTTCAGGCAGATTTGCCCCACTTTGGTAAACTTGGCGGCATTGTTTGCCAGATTGGTGATAATCTGTTTGATGCGTACCATATCACCGCAGAGCATTCGTGGGATATTTGGATTGATATCCAGTACAAACTCCACATCGTCCCGGTCAATGCGTGTGCTGATGATCGTTGCGACATCATAGATTAATGAAGCCGGATCGTAGTCTCCCTCTACGATGTCCATCTTACCGGACTCAATCTTTGAGAAATCCAGAATGTCGTTGATGATCGTGAGCAGGGATTTTCCGGCAGCTTTGATCTGATTGAGATAATTTTTGGCTGTCGGACTCATCTCCTCGCGAAGCGCCATCTCAGCCATTCCGATCACGGCATTCATGGGCGTTCGCAGCTCATGGCTTGTGTTTGCAAGGAAATCCGACTTCATATTTGCTGCCTTTTCAATCTCGATATTGGCTTCCTTCATGATGTACTTGTGGTAAGCGATGCTCGAGAGAGCGCTCGTGAGCGTGTACAGGAATAATGCAGCATTCTCCAACTTGTTTTTTTCTATGATGGGAACGCTCATAACGGATTGCAGGTAGTTGATGAGGTCGATGCCGATCTCAGCGGCAACCTGCATAATCCGTGTAATGTCAGGGGGAGAGGTGAGGACCTGTCCGCCGACGAAACATCCGACCATTTTCTCGCCTGCCATGATCGGGGCGGCAAAATCCATAAGCCCTGCATGACAGTAATAGGTCACGGAGGAGCCTACCTTGAGTGCAAGCTCTGCACCGTGTTTGTCACACTGCTGGCAGCGCAGGCAGCCAATCGGTGAATTTCGTGTGTATTTGTTGCAAAAGTCGGTGAAATTGGTTCCTTTTGTCACTGGAACACCCTCGGCGTCTGTGATGATGGCTGCAAAGCCGGTCATTTTGGAAAAGGAGTCCTGTAGACGCTGGAGCATTTCTACTTCAAAAAGGTCGGTGAGGGTAATCTCATTATTCATATGCAATGCCTCCGTTGGATACATTAGTCAATCAGTTCGCGGATTTTCGCAAGTAACGCTTCCTTCTCGACAGGTTTTAACAGATAGCCTTGTGGTTTTAAGGCAAGTGCACTCTTGATCTTCTCCACATCGTTGATACCTGTGAGGAAAACGACCGGAATCGTTGTGAGGTAAGGGTCTGCTCGAAGTTCCTCTAGGACAGCGGGACCGTTCATCTCAGGCATCTCGTAGTCCAAAAGAATCAGGCTGACCTCCTTTGCTTTCAGAAATCTTAGTGCAACCTTTCCGCTGATGGCAGTTGCGACTTCATATTTCGGGTCCAGATAGCCCTTGATCGTCTTATGTATGATGGTGGCATCGTCTATAACAAGGATGCGGCGGCGGTCCGATTCGGGCTGTCTGCCGGTATCTTCTTTGTCGTCGGGGGCTTTTTCCGCTTCCTCAAACACTGCGTCGAGCTGTGCGAGTGTATTAAATACATTGTTCGCGTTGGATTCCAGTGCCATAGAGAGCGGGGAGTCTGCCATGGATGACAGGCGGGTCTGGTGTTCTTTGATATATTTGATGATCGTATCCTCCATGTCAGAGGTGGACATAGGAAGCTTAATGCTCAGCTCTGGCACACAGTTTGGAATCTTGGATACAAAATCCAGACTGACAGAATCGCCGACGGCTGCAAAAGGAATATCTTTCTTGCCAAGTACGTCATGAAAGCTCGCGATGGTGATAAGATCCTCCCTTGTCTCTGCGCGCATACAAAAGATAAAAATGTCTGGTTCAAAGTACTGGACATGTGCTTTCAGATCGTCAAAGACCACGGATGAGGTCATACATTCAAAGGAATAATCCATTTGAAGAAAAAAATTACTGATGAGTTTTTTGCTGTTTCCAGCCAGCAATACCTTATATTTTTTCATGAAAAGTCCTCCTGTTTGTTGTATTGATGTATGTGACTTCTAGCATAATTTTATCATAAAACCGAATATATAGAAACAAAAAGTTGGCATTTTTATAAAAATGATGGTATATTGATTTATGGAAATGGAGGAGATTCAAATGAAATTCAAAAATATTCAAAAGAGAGAGGAAGGAAAGTTTATTACGCGCTATGATGTCGCGTATGAGACGGTGGACAATCAGGAGAAAATTTATGAGATCATCAGCCGCAATAAGGCGCTGGATTCGATCGAGGCGCTCAATGGCACGACGCCGGATTCGGTCGTCATCATCGCAACGGACGAGAGCGGTGAGAAGCTGCTGATCAACAAGGAGTTTCGCATGGCGGTTGGCGACTGGGTTTATAATTTCCCGGCTGGGTTGATTGACGAGGGCGAGAAGCCCGAGGAGAGCGCAAAGCGCGAGCTGTGGGAGGAGACAGGGCTTGAACTGTATGAGATGGAGGATTTCATCGGACCCAGCTACAGCGCAGTCGGTTTCAGCAATGAGATCAATGTCTGTGTGGTGGGGAAGGCGCGCGGAAGTTTTAAACCGAGCACTTCCACCGTGGAGGAGATTGAGCCGGGCTGGTACACCAAGGCGGAGCTTCGGGAGCTGTTAAAGACAGCGCGTTTTGCTGCCAGGACACAGGCGTACAGCTATCTGTGGAGCAGGATGTGAGCGCTGTCTGTTTTATACAAACGAAGGGCTAACTATATGTTCTGATTTTGAGATAGATGCCCATGTCATCTGCAATTTTCTGGCAGGCGGCAATTTCGTCCGGCGGGAGCACCTCGACGATGGAGAGCTGCGTGTGTGCAAATGCCGCCTGGGCAAGGGAGGCAAATTCGAGCAGCGCGGGATAGGCATCTGCAAACTGAGGTCTAGTGACTGCCTCATATTTTGCGGCAGTAGGTGCGTTTAAACTGATGGATACGCTGTCGATCACTGCAGCGAGTTCTGGTATAATGTTCCGTCCGTGGTAAAGATTGCCTAGTCCATTGGTGTTTAGACGGATGGAGACAGCGTGTTTTTCTTTTACATAGGCAGCGCTTGCGAGCAGGTTATCAAGGGCGCAGGTCGGCTCGCCGTAGCCGCAGTACACCAGTTCATCATAGCCAGTGAAGTCAACAGTGTCAATCGCTTGTTTAATTTCATCGAGCGTCGGCTCATGCTGATGCCAGAGTGTTTTGGCGTCACCGACAGCGTCCTTCATCGAGCGGATGCAGAAGGTGCAGCTGCAGTCGCAGCGGTTGGTGATATTGGCGTAAATTTGGTTTTTGTAGGTATATAAGATCTCAGCCATGATGTTGTCCTTTCCATATTTAAAGCGGTTCAATTATAAATAGTTCTGTTTAGAGCAGCTTCGTTTTCATGTGGGTCTTGTCGAGTGCAAGCCCGATGATGATGAAGAATACAGCGCTTCCGCCGGATTGAATCAGGCTGCCGGATATCGAGGCGATGAGCGCCGCCCATGTGCCAAAGATCAGGTACTCGGCAATGAAGTAGCCTATGCTGGAGAGTATGCAGGCAATGACGGAGGCGGTGACATTGCGGGGTGTAATGATTTTAGTGGACTTACAAGTAAAAGGAAGCGCGATCAGCATCTTGATAACGATCGTGGCAGGCATCCACAAAGGAGAGGTCAAGAGATCTGCAAGTCCGCCGCCGATGGCTGCTGCTGCCAGCGCATAAGGTGTGGGGAGCAGCGCGGCGGCAAGGTAGATCAGGGAATCGCCGAAGTGGATGTATCCGCCGTTGATTCCGGTAGGAATATGGCAGATATAGGCGGTCATGAGGGTGATCATTGCTGCCATAAGCCCTGTGAGGGTTAGATATTTCAGTTTGTTTTCCCGTTTTTCGCCCGTTTGGGGCAGCGTGCGTGTTGTCATTGTATGATTTCCTTTCTTTATTCGTAGTTTAAAATTCGTAGTTTAAAATTCGTAGTTTAAAATTGGCGGTTTAAATTTGGCAGTATGAAATTGATAATATAATATTGATACTACAATAATAAATGCAGATATTTCTCGAAAGAAATACCGTGATCTCTGGGAATATTGTCTCTTGAGGCTTCCTCGATGGCAGGCGACAGAAAACGGACGGCTTTTTTCATCGCGGCTTCAACAGAAAGCCCGTTGACAAGACTGCCCATGATGACGGAAGCAAACAGGTCGCCAGTGCCGGAAAAGCTTTCACCCATGTAGGGTGTTTCCAGATAATAATGGTTCTGCGGCGTGACGGCAAGATTTCCTACAAAGGATTGCTGCTGCTGTCTGCGGACAATGCCAGTGATCACTATGATCTGGCTGGCGTGCGCTCTTGGCAGGAGCCTGCGTGCGGTCTCTTCTATATAAGACAGATAGCCGTCATCTGATGCGTGGCTTGTCAGTGCATCGTAATCCACGCCGGCAAGGAGACACAGTTCTGTCAAGTTTGGCGTGATGACGCCTGCGTGCCGGGTCAGCTCCTTCATGCTGTCTAAGAGTTCGTCCGTAAAGATGCGAATGCGCTGTCCGTTGTCGCCCATGACGGGGTCTGCGAGATAGAGCGTGCCCTCTGTGTGGAACTTTTCGAGAAAATACAGAACATTGTGCATCTGCGCAGCGCTTCCGAGGTATCCTGAGTAGATGCCGTCGAAGGTTTCCTGCATATTTGCCCACTCGTCTGTAAAATAGTTCATGCGGTCGGTATAGTCGTCGCAGTAGTAACTTGGAAATCCTGTCTGTGCGGACAAAATGGCAGTCGGCAGCGGACACGCCTGTATTCCAAGTACAGAAATTACAGGAATCGCCGCAGTCAGCGAGCATTTTCCAAAGCCGGACAGATCATTGATCAGGGCTATTTTCTTCATGATAGGTACATCCTTTCAAGTAATTTGCAATAAACATCACTATACACAAAAAGTGTCAGGATGAAAATACACAATTTTCATAAATAATACAAGGTCAGTTTGTGGCTGTGAAAATAAATGCATGGATGTGTGATCTATTTAATATATTGGGTAGTAAGAAAAACTGTGCAGATCAAGGTGTGTATTTATGGAGGAGAATGTTAAAAAGATTACGAGCGGATGTGATTTCTCAGGAGTCAAGCCAGCAATGATGGATTTACCTTACCCGCCGCTCCAAGTGCGGGAGAAAAATCAATTATATGCGGAGCTTCTCAGCATCAGTTATTGCGGAATGGTGTCTGAGATGTCTGCCATCATGCAGTATATCAATAATGAAAACCGTATGTTCTGTGAGCGCTGTCCGATGGGAAAAACAATTCTTGGGATGGCAATGGCAGAGATGATGCATATGCAGAAGCTGGGAGAGTTGATTCATCTGCTGGGTGGAAACGTCTGCTATGTCTCCAAGCAGTCGGGAGGACGGCAGTGGATGTGGTCGCCCCAGTGCCTGACGCTGCCTGAGAAGGTTGGGGAGATGCTTCAGGCAGATTTGGAGAGCGAGCAGGCGACAATCAGCCAGTACAACATGCATATCCGAATGATCAAGGACGATTATGTAAATGCGGTGCTGGAGCGGATTATTCAGGATGAGCAGTATCATATTATGCTGCTTCGGTCGATGATGGACTCGATGTGATTCATTGAATTGTTTGTATTTTATGATATTTCCAGTGGAAGAACGATTGAAAAGGCAGCGCAGTGTACTTTGTGCTGCCTTTTTATTTCGTGGTGGCTTGATACGTCTCTGCCGCCGCAAAGTTCTGGGATGAATTGCTGCTTTTCTTTTCGCCAGAGAACCAGATGGAATTGTAAAAACGAAATAACTATGGTAATATAGTTTCAGGGATACGGCAGAGAAGTCAAGGCGAGGAGTGAATATAAAATATGACACAAATGTCAGAAAACAGAATGAAGG
>CAMWJQ010000049.1 GCA_947174615.1 uncultured Lachnospiraceae bacterium | reverse complement strand
GTGCCGCACATAAATATGATTGTCATGCAGCGCCTCAAAAATCTCCTGCGCTGGGACGTTTTTATGCGTCGCAAAGATAAAGTTCGTCCTGGAATAACCAAACATAAAGCCTAGTCTTGCAAGCTCTGTCTTCGTGCGCTCCCTCGTCGCGACCACCTTTTCAATGTTCTTCCTAAAATACGCCTCGTCTTCCACAGACGCCACGCCCGCCGCAATCGTCAGCGCATTCATCGTATACGAATTAAAAGAAAATTTCACATCATTCAGATATTGAATCAATTTCGAACTGCCCACCGCATAGCCAATGCGCATTCCAGCCAGCGCGCGCGATTTTGAGAAAGTCTGTACCACGAGCAGATTGTCATAGTTCTCAATAAGCGGCACACAGCTTCTGCCGTCAAAGTCCACATACGCCTCATCCACAATGACAACCGTATCCTGATTTGCCGCAATAATTTCCTCAAGTACTGACAGGTCTGTCATAACGCCCGTCGGGGCATTGGGATTCGCAAGGACAATTCCGCCATTGTCTTTCATGTAATCTTGTTTCTTAATACAAAAATCTTCATCCAGCGCCTGACATTCATAGGGTATCCTGTACAATTCTGCCCATACATCATAAAACGAATAGGTAATATCCGGAAACAAAATCGGCTTCCCGGAATTAAAAAATGTCAGAAAGGACATCGCAAGCACATCATCAGACCCAACACCGACAAACACTTGGCTGCGGTCCAGTCCATGATGTTTCGCAAGCGCATCGACAAGTGCAGACACGTCGTGGTCTGGGTACTTGCGCAGCAGCGCACAATCAAAGTTTTGTATCACTTGCGCGACACTTGGTGACGGGGGATAGGGATTTTCATTTGTATTCAGCTTGATCACATTCTGATCTTTGGGCTGTTCTCCCGCCACATAAGGCACTACTTTCCGTACATGTTTTTCCCAGTTCATCACAATCTGCCACTCCTTTTTATTCCTTCATTTAAATAATAAATAAAAATCTATACCAACGCTATTATCTGCTGCATTTACCATGTTCTGCCAAAACAACATCTTCATTCTAACAAATTTTAGAAGTTTATGCAATGTCTGTTGACTCCAAAAGAAATTCATTCTAGTATTAAAATATAGTATATTTTTCCATGAATCTGAAATCCTTATACTAAAGCGGAGGTTCAATATGTATTATCTCAAGATTTTTGTCAAAACTTTTTTGTCGCTTTTTGCCATAATGCGCGTTACGGGAATGTCAACCAAAAATCCGTGTTCGCTCATCCTGTTTCTGATTTTGCTGTATGTATTGGCAAAGCTTCACAGCGACCGGGTTGAAAGTCATATCCTATCCGGGGATATGACCCTCTCTGTGCTCATCAGTGTACTTTTTAGCACATTTACGCTGTCGGCAACATATCAAATCATACTAGGCGGGCTGTCCAGCGGACTGTTCTGCGCAGGCATTCTGCTGCTTACGGGCGCAGGACTTTTTATAGTCTACTACTATCTGACCATCTGGTTTCTGCAGACAGCGTCGAGCGTCACACTCACCGGTTCTGGTTACTCTTACGCATGGATTCCCTATCTGGCAGCGCTGGTTTGTCTATTGTGCTGGCTGCCGTATTTCCTATATGAGTATCCCGGTGTCATGACGCCTGACAGCATCAACCAATATGCGCAGGTCATTGGCGCCTATGCGCTGAACAATCATCATTCCGTCGTACACACGGCTCTGATTGGCATGTTTTACAACATCGGGCTTTCTATTACAGGAGATGCGCATGCTGGACTCGCGCTGTACACGATCGCACAGATGGTCTTTATGGCGCTTGCCGCCGGCTATGTCGTGCGGACGCTCCAAAAAGCAGATGTCCGTATGCCGGTTCTGCTCGTTACCATAGGATTTTATGCCCTGATGCCCTACAACGGCGCCTACGCCGTCACAATGTGGAAAGACATTCCATTTGCGGGCTGTATGACGATCTTCTGCGCAGCCTTGATGCGTTTTATGCTGCGGGGCAGCTTTACCGCCTCCTCCGATGCCATTCCCAAACTGCGAATCAGTGAATATTTTACGTTGTTGATCCCTTATGTTCTGTCTGGTACGCTGCTCTGCCTGCTGCGCACAAACGGATGGTATGCCTTTGTAGTGTCCGTCCCACTGATATTGATTGCCTACCGCAAATGGCTTAAAGTTATGCTGCCGATCCATCTGACCATACTGGTATTTGTCCTGTTTGTCAAATATCCGGTGATGCACGTATATGAAATTCCACAGGCGGACTTTGTAGAATCCCTGTCCATCCCGGTGCAGCAGATTGCCCGCGTCATTGCAAACGGAGAATCCATCACCGAACATGAGGCTGCCTATATTCATCAGTTCATGGATTTAGAACAGATCCCGGCAGCGTATCAGCCAGATTGTTCGGACAACATCAAGAACCTGATTCGTCAGAAAGGAAGCAGCGCACTCGAAGCAGACAAAGGAGCGTTTTTCAAAACGTGGCTCTCCATCGGCATCGAGCATCCTAAAGCTTATTTCGACGCATATGTAGCTCAGACAAATGGATACTGGTATCCCGATATAACCTATGCAGTCGGTCTGGCAGACGGCATCTATCCAAATGAGTTTGGTCTTAGCTGGCAGCCTGTCATCCGGGGAAATATTATTATAAAAATTAAGGAGCTCCTGTTTAAGCTCCCTGAAATGATACCCTTATATGGACTGCTCTGGAGTATGGGCTTTCTGCTGTGGATGCTGATTCTAACCGCCGCACTCAGTCTGCGGACAGGAAAACCCGCAAGCGCACTGGTCTGCCTGCCCGTTCTTCTGCTGATGCTCACCCTATGTATCGCAACACCGGTTGCGACAGAATTCCGATATGCATATGCTGCCTTCTATGCGCTGCCGCTGCTAATCGCAGCACCCTTTGTATGACGATTCAAATAATCTGAGTTTGTCGGAAAAGATCGTATTTTCCGGTTTCTTTTCACATGCAGCCGCTTAAAAACGAATGAAAACTGACATAGGTATGAATTGTAACATTGTCCGACAAACTCAGAACATGTTTGAGCGATACCTTTTGACAAATGCGTGCCATCGCTTATAAATTTTAGTATCCAATGCTCACGGCAGAACAGAGCGTCAAAAAACATTGTCAATAGAGCACTTCCACATGCTCAATCTGATTCTGTCTGATATCAAAAGCGATAATATTTTCATTTGTCCTGTGATGTGCCATATAATATCTGCCGTCGATTTCTGTAATATAATAGGGTGTCCCTCCCGACACCCCAAACTGCTCATAGATTTCCTCATAGTTTCCATCCGAAAGCTTCTCTAGACTGTCTGTCCTGAGTATCGTTGCATAATCCTGATTCTCCTGATTGTCTGTCGATATCGTAATATAATAAAAATCCCCGATTTTGACTATCTGCACCATACCAGCTATCTGACCGGTTACCTGATATTCGTTTAGAATATCAAACCTGTCTTGACTGCTGTTAAGTGCAGCCTTGATAATTTTCTGATTGTTATGTCCTGACACAAAGTAAATCCCATCCTCCATCACGGTAAACGAACGCACATAGACACCATACAATTCATCTATTTTCAGAATTTTATCCACATAGAGCGCATAAATTCCACGCTCATTCGCGTTCTCTGCCTTTTTGACCAAATACATTTCCCCCGTGATAGAACTCCATGCCATAAACACCTGATTTTGGGCGTCATATTGAATATAATGCGGACGCATTCCGATGTCTTCGAGCGTCTGTGTATGTATATAGCCATCGTCAGTCCTCTGGAATGCCAGCAGACGGTTATTCTCCGTATCATCGACAAGAAACATGACACCATCCGAGGCGATTGTATGTGCATAATGGACCTCGTTTGTCAATACACTCCACTGGCTGAGCGGGTCTGTCAGATTTTTATTGTAGATAATCTGATCGTGATAACAGTCTGCGATAAAATAAGTATCCTCCACTTTTGTGATATATGTTGCCACATTTAAGGTGCTGTATGTATTTTTTTCACCATTTACCGCAGGATCTGATAGCATTCCTTCATAAACTGCCTCCGCCGTGCTGCTTTCCTGTGTCTGCTCACCGATGACTTCCTGCACCGCGTTCTGACCCGTGCAGGCTGATATTGACAGTGCTGCCGCGAAGATGATCGCGCCTGCTGTATTTTTTTTCTTCATGAATCTAAACCTCTTTTTCTGATCGTATTAAAACAGCCTCTCCTGCCCGATCACTTCGATCTGAGAGCTTACAAGCATCTCCTCCTCTGTGCCGCGAAGATGCTCCCCGCGTAGATACTGCATACCGCCGCGCAGATTCGAAGCGACAAGATTCAGCACATAGATATTGTCAAACCGTTCATAAATGGAATATCCGCCCAGCCCCGAAAAACAAATTAACTGTGTGTTCATCTTGTCTGCCATATCCATCAGAGGCTTGAGCAGATGCGCGGCATTGGTCTGGGCAAAGGGATTGTCCATGACAAGCACCTTGCCCTCATTGCGGTCTGCAAAGATGTCCGTCTCGTCGCGGCGCATATAATACAACAGGCTTGACAGAATGACAAATGCAGTCAAAAATCCCTCCCCGCCGGAGTTTTTTGCTGCCTGCGCCCAAGTGATCGGATACTCGCGCTGTGCCTCAACTTTGTATAGTTTTATTTGTACATTGCCAATTCCGACAATGTAGTCATAAAGGTTTCGTGTCGTGATCCTCGTGCCAAAATATTCCTGCGGATTCTCATTTTTCTCTAGGATTTCTATCCCCTTGGTTGTCAGCTCATCGAGGAAATCCCCCAGCTTTAAACGGTACATCCCCTCCTGCTCTGACCAGTCTGGAAGCTGCAGTTTTAACATCTTAACCGCCTTCTCTCGAATGGTGATGGTCGAATTGCTGTCAATCTGCCCCAGATTACTGTGCACGTCCTGACAGTATTCCCCCAAAAGTTCCGTGATGCGCGCCCGCTCTTGCTCCACAAGAGAAATGTCCACTGCAAGCTTTTCCATCTGACTGTCATAAGATTGCAGCGTTGTGTCAAGCTGTGCCAGCGTCAGGACTGCATTATCGGTCAGGGAAAGCATGGACTCAAGCGGTTTTCTGTAATAATCCTCCTGATAAATGTCCTTCTGCATCATCTTGTAGAGACAGGCGGTCAGCCTGCTCTTTTTGTGCCCGCACTCTTCTTTCAGATTTCTGTAATCGCGCAGCAGCCGTCCTTGGAAATCTCGCAGTTCTTTTGTGCCAAGCAGTGTGACGTCCGTCTCCCACTGCGGCTCATGGCTGCAGACAAAATCCTCGTACTCTGCGAGGGCGCTCAGGTTTTCGCCCAGCGCTTTCAGTCGCTGCTCCACCTTTTTGATATCCTCCTCGATACTCTGGATGTGAAAATGAATCTGATTGACTGCAGACGCAAATTCCGTCGTTTTAATTTGATCCTTTTCAAGCGGCTCCTCCTTGCCGCACTTTTCAAACATATCCTTCTTCTTGGCGCTGATACGGCTTTGGCAGACTGCCGTTTCCTTGTCCGCATCATTCCACTGCCTATCTTTGAGCTTCCATTTATTGCGCCTGTCCTCAAGGAGTATTTCCTGATGTGCTTCCTCCTTCTCATCATAAGTAATCATCGCCCAATCCTGTTCTGCCAGATGATATTTCTTTGAAAAACGTTCGAGTTCCTTTTGCTGTTTGCTCCGCTTTGCAGCAGTTTTTTGCAGCTGGTTCTCCAGATCCTGCACCTGCATGGACATTTTGGACGTAATTGCCTCAAACCGCGCCTCCTGTTCCTGTATTGATGCCGGCAGTGAGATTTCTTCTGAGTCTGTTATAATAGACTCCGCCATGCGGTATGGCTCATAGATACTGTACTTACTATTATAGTCCAAACTCCTTCTGTCAAGTTCCACGCGCGCGCTCTCAATACTTTTTATGCGTTCCCTGCCTGTCTCTATGGCATCTTTTACAAGTCTGCGGTTCTGCTCATGCCGTTCCTGCTCTTTTTGGCTGCGGTTCATCTGTTCCATACATTCTGTATATCTTTCATACTCCTTGCAAAACAGGGCGAAAGCTTTCTCGCGCTTCTGCATTTTATCTAACATATGCTGCTCTTTTGCAATACCGGCTGTCAGCGTGCTGACCTGCTCCTCGTTCTTCTGCGCATCCGCCCTTAATGTGTGCACTTCTTTGGCAAGCGCTTCCAACGACGCCTTCATTTCTGACACAAGCGTCATATTTTTGTCATAAATTTCACGCGTGAGCCTTTGACTTTTCAAGCGCTCCCTCTTTTCAAAATACTCCTCATACTCCTTTTTGCGCATCGCCGTCTGCGTCTTTTTATCCTGTATCTGCTGTTCTTTCTCCGCTGCCAGCAGACGCAGCGCGTCCTCGTCAAGCAGCTTTTCATTAAACCACATAAAAAAATGAACGCCCTGCATCTCGAGCAGTCCGCTGTCCTGTGATACCATACATTCCTCAAGATGCTCGCGCAGTATGATGGGCACCGGAAATGAGGTGTAGACTTCCCTGTCATGTGCAGCAACCGTGTTCAAATCCTGCTTTGACAAAATCAAGGCGTATGGCAGAAACGGCTGTCTGCGCACAATCTCCTCATTTCTCTGCGCAGAGTAGCCATTTTTGCGCAGCCAGTCCATGCCGTAAACAATGTTGATGTTGAGTCTGCCAAACAATGCCAGCATCTCCTTTGGCAGCTCAAGCACTTTTCCCTGTGTGAGACGCACATACTCCTTCTGCAGCGCATCCTCCTCTTTTTCGAGCATACGTTTTGCCTGCTCGCACACGGCAAGTTTCCTGTCCGCGGCAGCAAGAATCCTGTCCAAATTCCACTGTTCACTTGAGGGCGTATCGAAATAGCGCATCATGACAAGCCGCTCAGCAAGTTCCTTCTCCAAATCCGTATGTTCCTGTTCCAGCTCAGCGAGCATAAACTCCTGTCGAATCTGTTCCTGCTGCCTGTCCTCTATGTCGCGCAGCAGGGATTTCTGCCGTTCATTTGCCTCGTCAAGCTGCTTTTTGTGCGCAATGCAGTTCCTTGTGCCCTCCTCAAATTCCTTTTGATATTGTTTATCTTTGATATCCAGCAGTCCCGGCTCATATTCGCCCACAATATTTCGTACAAACGTTTCTTCAAATTCCTCATTAAAGCTGTCCTCGATACGACGAAAGCCATTCATTCGTTCTTTGAAAATACTGATTTGTGTGATGAGTCCGATAATTGTTTCATCCAGTCGCTGCTGCCTGTCCAAAAACTCCTGCTGCTTTTGTGTCTCCTGCTGATATGTATTCTCATTTTGCTCGATCTGCACTGCAAGTTCGGCAGCAAGCTGTTCATAGTATATACTGAGCGATTTTCCAAGTGCTTTCCGTTCTGGTTCCAGCCGTCCTTCTCCCTCATGCAGCACCCTGAGCCGTTCTTTGAGTAAGCGCTCATCCTGTCGAAGCTCCTGAACCTGCGCATCCTGCCTGGAAAGCTCCAGCTTGTGCAGCAGCGTCTCGATTTGCTGTGTCTCTCCCTCCAAGGCGTCGCGCTCAACGCCAATCATATCACGGTTACTCACATGAAACATCAGCGCATCCAACAGGCTTTGTATTTCATAAGAATATTTTTCATATTCAATGCGCGCAAGCTCGGCGCCGCATGCTGCCTTGTCGTCAAGCAGAGATTTCTTCACGTCATTCTGCGCTGTCTCCATGCGCGCAAGCAGCGCACGAAAACCCGCAATGCTGTTTTCCTGCTCCTCCACCTCGTCATTCACAAGCTTGTATTCCTCAGCACTAGAGGAGATCTCAACCGCGTCCTCCTTAAACTGGCGAATCGTATTTCTGCGTTCTATCTTCGATTGATTTGCCTTGTAGGAAATAACATATTTCTCTATGATGGTCTGAAATTCCTTCATGCGGTCCTTTTCTTTTTTGAGCTTGTTCTCCACGATATCCAGAAACCACTTTTCTATCAGACCTTTTTCATCACGGCAGTCAGCAAAAAGCTTGGAGAGACCAGACTCCTCAAGGTTAATCTTTTGAATAATATTTTCCCACTCTCTGTAATAAATCTGATACTCTGCAAGCTTGTCAAAATACTGTCTGGACTGCGCGCTGTTGTTCATGTCATAACAGTAGAATTTTAGCGTGCTGTCTTTCTTGTAGGTCTCAAAAAGCTGTCTGCACTCGCGGTAGCTTTTGAGGACAAGCTCTTTATTCTTTTTCTCAACGACAGGCATATGATAAAGATCCTGCGCACATCTGCCGCTGTACTCACAGATAAAATTAACCATCTCAAGCCGGTTGTCATCATCTTCCGAGAGCTGGCTCCTGCGCACCATCATGCCCACAAGACAGTATCCCGCGCCGCGGTCAAGCTGCCACTCTACCATAATAAAGGTGGGTTTGCTGGTCGTAAAGTAGCTCTCAAACGGTCTGTCCTTTGCATCCCTGAACCGCTTATGTACAAACGGGGCGGTTATCATCTGTACCAGCACAGACTTACCGCCCCCATTCTGCAATGACATCAACGTACTGCGCCCCTGCATCTGAAAGGTGTCGTCGCTCACGCGCATGGTATTATTGTTATAATTCAGATTAATCAATCTCACTGCGTTTATTTTACTCATCGCCGCCTCCTTGACCATTTCCCGCTAATACTTTACAGATTCTCTGATAATTATTTTGATTCAGCAGATTCCAGTCCATCAGGTTGTCGAGCTTCTTGGTCGTCTTGATCATCTCGTCCTCCTGCACATATTCGATTAATCCCTGATTCTCGAGAAACATAAAAATATGGTGCAGAAATCCCTCCTTTGTCGTCCGTGCCCGTGAACCGCGCTCATCGGACTTGAGCGACTCATAGGCCTCCTGCATATTGCGAAAAGCCAGACCGTTCTTTTCCTCGTCCTCATCGGAAGTGTTCTCAACACCGTTTTTGAGCCGGTCTGTCACACAGTTTTGCAGTTCGCCCACACGAATATAATCCCTCGACTTGGCGCTTGCACCCTGTCCGTCGTAAAATTCTGACAGCAGTGTCAGAATCACAAACTGCGACAGATAGAAATCCTTGTCTGTCCCACCCGATTTGCAGAGAATTTCCTTTAATTTTGCCTTCGAAAATCCTAAGAAAACATTCTCCTCTCTTGGAATCAGATAAATCACATCACCGTACCGCTCAATGCTGCTATGCGCCTCATCTCCCTGGCTCTTGACCAAAAGCTGCACCTGCTCATTTTCCACATACGCCCTGTAAAGCCCAGAAGTCTCTTCCTCCCGTAGCTCGAAGTGCTCGAGAAGGTAATAAAATATCTGCTGGCTGAGACGTATTTCTTCTATTTCATATGCCATTTTCTTCTCCTAAAATTTCTTTTATCTGCCTGTTTCTTCTACGCATCTAATCCTTCTGCTCGATACGAATCACAACATTCGTACACCGTATGGTCCGCTCGTTTCCAAAAGCATCCGTCACATGCTCAAACGCAACAACCATTCCATCGTGCGTGCGTTCTGTACAGATCTTCTGAATCTTCCTTCTGTCCCTGCCAGTTCCTGTGTATTTCTCTGTCAGTGAAAGCAGCATGTCATTCAATTGAAAATCGTTTGCCTGCTCGGTAATGAACTCGCTTTTTTCTTTTCGCAGCGTCTCAATACAGATTTCGCGGTTTTTCATCAGTTCCACCATAATCTCCTTGAACACATCAATTGACGGAATACAGGTTTCCTGCGCTGCCGGATCTTGTTCTATAAGCCCTTTGAGCTCCATCATAGACAGGCTGCCTTTTTCGAGTGCAGCGTCTATGAGAAATGCCAGACTGTTCTCATATTGTTTGAGCTTCTCCTTCTTTTTGCGCTCCAGCTCCTCCTGCCACTGTTTCTCGTCAAAATCAAGAATCTCCGCAGTGTCCTCCTCCGCCTTTTTCCTGACAGGGCGCTGCAGCTCCATGCATTTATTTAAATTGTAGATTTTGGGAATCTGCTGGTGAAACAGCGGTCTGAAAAAAAGATCTATATTTTCCAAATGCCGCGGCTGCTCCAAGAGCTTGTCATAGAGTTCTGTCCGAATGGAAAAACGCTGAATCAACGACATCTGGGCAAGCGACTGCAATTCCCTGTCATACAATAATTTCAAGTCAAAATGCAGATTTAAAATTTTCTGATGCTCGTCGAGCGAGCGGTTCAGATAGCGTTCGATAATGCGCAGGTTTTCCAGTTTTTCCTCCTCCTTGGCATCCAGCTTGCGCACATTGATATTCTGCTGTTCGAGCTCCGATACCCTGAGTCTGACCATCTCACGGTATCCCGTAAACTTTTCCTTCGTGTCACTGATAGTTTCCATATTTTCCAGCATCAGCGCCTCATAGTCTGCAACCGAATAACTCAGCGCATTGCGCCGCACACGCAGCATTGCCTCCTCTATTTTCTGAAGCTGTATCCGCATATAATTAAAAATATTCTTGACTTCGTCAACTGCTTTGTCATAGCTCTGCTTTTCCAGATGCATCTTAAAAATCATCTCATGGATTGTGAGCTTCATGTTATTCTCAATTTCAAGCGTGGACAGCATCAAGTTATAGCCATCCTCCGTCAAATGATAAGTGGTCCGCCTGACCCCCTCTTCCACATAAATGACACGGTTGGCAATGTAGCTGATATTCATGGATTTGTATGCTCTGCTGTCGAAATCATACCCCTCAAAGTACATCGCCCTGCCCTCGTTGGACAGAATCACATTCACGACAAAATCCCCAAGCTTCTTGCAGTCGTCATAGGACATATTTTTCTGAAAATAACTGGCGTTAAGGTTATCAATGTACGCGCCAATGTCATCCATCGTGCAGCGCACCTCCCGCAAGGACTGCTCCATAATATACAGCATGACCGCGAAAATCAGATTGATCTGCTCGTCCGCCTTCATAAATCCATATTGTTTCCATGTCTGTTTTGCCATGCTGTTCTGCAAAAGAAGCGCATACATGCCTACATGCTTCATCCTCTTGCAAAACTGCTTTAAAAATTCGTATTGCATTGTTGCTCCAATTCTATATATTTCCGGCGACAGCATAACATCAGTGAGCAGTAACTAACATCATGCCATATCCTCAATATTCAAGATTTCCTGCGGAATATATCTGCCACTCTCTAGTATTTCTTTGATTTCATCTTGCTGAGGCTGTGAGAACTGACTCAAAAACAAACTGCCAATCCTTCGATTCTGCCCTTCCTTGGTGACTGGAAGTTTGTCTATGCCAATGTGCTCCGCCTTTGTAAGCATTTGTTCATACGCAGTCCGAAAAACAGAAACCAGATAATACGCCCCGTAGGCAGACACAAAATTTTCATAGATGCCAATTCCTTCATAGTCCAAATCACCAAAATAAAGGATGGCGTTGCCCTGCGCTGTCATGTAGGGTTCCCCGCTGATATCAAAATCAGAAAATGCCGCAATAATTCCTTTGCCCGCGCCATAAATCAATGTTCCTATCGGTTCTCCGCAGATTGTGCGCGCCGCGCTATCCATCTCGTTTTTATGCCCCTTTCCTGACATTGACTGCCCAGATGCACTTTTTGATGGCTGACTGCCCATCAGGCGCTTGCGCATACTGTAAAACGTATCTTTATTTTCGATGATCAAAAGATTTTGCGGTGTCTGTCGCGTCGCACAATAATACGCAATCGGCTCTGTTGTCCTGTAATAGTTTAGAAGCGCTGTATCCAGACCGCAGCGCTTCAAAATCTTTTTTCCCTGCTCCTGCTTCAAGAACTTTTCCCTGTGCCAAATGTCAAAACTGCGCTCATTTTCTGACATTTGCGTTATAAAATTATCCTGTTTAAGATAGTCATTCAGAAGCAGCACCCAAGGTCTGTCCTCAAGATACTGGTCAATGTGTGACCGATAATAGTCTGTCGCAATCGATGGTACAAGCGCATAATTTAATTCATTTAAATAGCTGGACACATCCTGCTTTTCTTCGACAATCCAGTACTCTTTATACAAGGCTGGCGATTTTCCATTGACACCTGACGCTTTTACCGGCTTTATTTTATTGTCTTGAATCAGCGCGATCACTTTTGCATAAAGTTCCTTGTATTCTGATATTCTGTATTTTGCTGAAAGGGCATCGAGATTTATCCTTTTCATAGAATGATACTGCCCTCTCTCCGCTTCATATAAGCTGTCATCTTCTCCCGAATCTTTGCAAACTGCGCATTCGTCTCAGAAAGCTCAGACTGAAAATTCATAAGCCTGTCCAAATACCCCTGCTCGGACACCAGCTTGCAGCTTATGGGATAGACCAGCTCATACACCAGCGATATGTGACCAACTACATGGTCAACAGGCGTTTTCTTCAAGTCTCGGAGTACCGCGTGCTCCTCATAAAATGCCTGCATGACTTCCTCTGTCACCTGACAGTGTTTGAGGTCATACGTAGACACATTGTATATTTCCTCGATTGGCACAACAATGTTGACCTTTAAAATGTCAATTTTATCTGCATCGCGCAGCAGATCTGCAAACCTTCTCTCCCGCGCCGTATACTGCATGGGCACGCGGTACGCACTGTGGCACCGCACAGCCTTTTCGAGCAGCTCATCCTCTGAGTCGTCCGCGATGTAATCCCTGATTTTTCCTTCCCTGAATAAAATATCCGCACCAAACTCCGCATGGTCTATAGATTGAGCATCAATAAACGTACCATATCGTCTGAGCTGTTCAAAGCGCCCGACATCGTGCAGCAATCCGCTCAGCCACGCTAATTCTGTCGCGTCCTTGTCAAATCCTGACTGCACTGCAATCTGCTGGCAGAGACTGCATACCCTGTATGTATGGTCTATTTTCAATTTTACTTTTTCGTCCGCCACATCATAGTGACTGGTATATTCCTGAAATGCTTTGATCGCCCGTTGTCTGTCAATTTTCATGTTCAAACGTTCTCCTTCTCGTACACTAATACCAATAGCGGTCCCAGCGCCTAATCACTTTTTCCGACGCCGTCATGCCCAGCCCTGTGAGTCTGCTGAGCACCTGTACTGCCTGCATGAACTCGATGTTCGTCACCAGATCATTGACTGGCGCCAAATACTCTTTTAAATAGATCATCCCGTCAATGGTCACATATATCTGGCTTTCCCGCTTTCTTTTCCAGTGAACCGCCGCCACTGCACTGCCCGCAATCAATACAATGCCAACAAAAAGCGCAATCAACGCCGCCACCGCGTACTTTTGACAGTACGTAATATCGGTCTCCTCGATATAATACGGAAGGAACTGATTCATCTGTCTTTCGTTCGGCTGCCCATCAGACTGGTCAGATTCAAAAGCGCCAGCCTTTCTCAGCCATGTGAGGAAACGCTGATATTGAGTTTCATTCATCTTTTGAACAAACCCTTCTATATAGATGGGCTCTCCTAAAACTCGTTCCTCCTGCTTCAATAAGTCGTCCTCCCAAGGATTTCCCATAACAATCCTTACTGGCTTTACGTCATGTTTTGTCCGCACCGCCAGCTTGCGAAAATCTTCCTTTCTGCCCCTTGTCTCCCGGATTCCCATATAGAAGGTCTCATGCGCAGTGTCAATCGGCAGCACAAAATAGAACGCTGTGTCCTGAACACCGTTGTCATATGTAAACGAATAGCTTCCGCCTAACGTTCGAACCGTTCCTCTGACGACATCGAGCTCCCCAAGCTGTGTCAAATCACACGAATCTGAAAACAAGTCAACCGGCTCGCGAA
>CAMWJQ010000048.1 GCA_947174615.1 uncultured Lachnospiraceae bacterium | reverse complement strand
CGTCCGGAAGGGACGCCGGAAGCGCCGGAAATGAAGAACGGCGAGCGCCCGGAAGGAATGCCGGAACCGCTGGAAATGGAGAACGGCGAGCATCCGGAGATAAACACGAGCGATGCTGCAGGAGGAAATAACATATGAGACTGCTGCTTGCGGAGGACGAGGCATCACTATCCAAGGCGGTTGTGATGATACTGAAAAAGAATAATTATACTGTGGATGCGGCATATGACGGCGTGGAGGCATTGGAGTATCTGGCAGCAAACGAGTATGACGGCGTAATCCTGGATGTGATGATGCCGCGCATGGATGGGATACAGGTGCTCCAGAGAATCAGGGCGGGCGGCAGCAATGTCCCGGTGATCCTTCTGACGGCGAAGGCGGAGGTGGATGACAAGGTGCTGGGACTGGACAGCGGGGCAAACGACTATCTCACGAAACCGTTTGCCACTAAAGAGCTGCTGGCGCGCATTCGGGCCATGACCAGAACCAGCGCGGCGGCAGTCCAGCCGGATGCAAAGCTGCATTTTGGGAATATCACGCTCGATTGCGCTACATTTGAGCTATCTTCTCCATATCACAGCTTTGTGCTTGCAAACAAGGAATTTCAAATGCTCGAGCTGATGATGCGAAATCCCAGGCAGATCTTGTCGGCGGAGCAGTTTATGGGTAAGATCTGGGGTTATGATGCGAACACGGAGAGCAATGTGGTGTGGACCTATATTTCCTATCTGCGCAAAAAGCTTGCGGCACTCAAGGCGGATGTGGAGATTCGGGCAAGGCGCAATGCAGGGTATTCCTTGGAGGAACAGATGAAATGATCAAAAAACTCAGACGAAAGTTTATCGCGCTGTCCACCATATCGCTTCTATTCCTGCTGGGTATCATTGTGGTATCCAGCAATCTGCTGACGTATCGGGAGCTGGTGGCGGATGCGGATCTGCTGCTTGACATGATTGCAGAGAATCCGGAACATTGGGCGCCTGTGCCGCAGAAGGTTCCTCCTGAAATCAAGCTTCATGCTGGGGAAACAGATGCTGCCGGCAGTGGGATTTTTGAGGAGAAGGAGCCTGTCAGACAGCATTTTTATATAGGGAGAAAACCGTTATCGCCGGAAATAATGTATGAGGCGAGATTTTTTACGGCAGAGCTGTCTGCATCAGGCGAAGTTCTCTCGGTTGGCACGGATCGCATCGTCATGGTGGACGATCCCGAGGCGGCGGCGTATGCGAGTCAGGCATTTCATAAAAATAAGATAAGCGGTTTTATCGGTGATTTCCGCTACAGAAAAAAGTATGGGACAGACACGAATGAATCTGACATATATGTCGTTTTTTTGGACTGCGGGCGCAGGCTCAATACCTTTAGAAACGCGCTGGGGATCAATTGTTTGATCTCTTTTTTAGGATTTATGCTGATTTTTATTGTGATTGTCATTCTTTCGGGAAAGATAGTGAGACCAGTGTCGGAGAGCTATGAGAAACAGAAACAGTTTATCTCGGTAGCAGGGCATGAGATTAAGACCCCGATTACGATTATTGATGCCGACGCAGAACTTCTATCCATGGAAATCGGCGATGAGAATGAATGGCTTATGGATATCCGCAGACAGACGAAGCGGATGACAGCGCTCACCAATGACTTACTGACCCTCTCGCGCATGGATGCGAATAGACAGCAGTTTACCATGATCGACTTTCCGATCTCGGATGTGGTGGGGGAGACGGTGGGGTCATTTCAGACACTTGCGCACAGCAGGGGACGAAACATCAGCGTGGAGATTGCACCGATGCTCTCCTGCCGTGGCGACGAGAACAGTATTCGGCAGATTGTGGGGATTCTTCTGGACAACGCCATCAAGTACAGCGTCAGTGAGGAGATCTTGTTAAAACTAGAGAAAAAGAATCATATGATCTTACTGAGTGTGATAAATGATTCCCAACCTGTCAGCGCTGAGCAGTTGAGGCGCTTTTTTGACCGCTTTTACAGGACAGAACAGTCAAGAAATTCGCAAAGCGGCGGTTATGGTCTTGGACTGTCCATCGCGAAATCGCTGGCGGAGGCGCACAGGGGCAGAATTACCGCGGCTGCGCCGGCAGAAAATAGGATACAAGTCACCGTTGCACTGCCTGTCTATAAGGGGGGCTTGTAAGCCTTTAGCATGTTGTCAGCGATACAAGGCATGGTCATGCCGCTCTTTTTCGGAATCGAGGTGTTCGAAAAGAGCGGCATTTATTTATTTTTCATTGGATATCCCTTGAATAATCCCGAACATATGTTAAAATAAAAAGAGTAACCTATCCTATTATGTCCCTCACGCGAAAGGAGTCTGCATGATCCAATTTACCAACATACGCGGCATTACATTTGCGCCATTTGCCCCCGCAGGAAGCCTCACCAGAGACGGCGCCAGCCAGAGCCTCCGACTGATGAAGGAAAGCACCGACGCCGATTTTATAATCCTTGTGCCAGGCGGACTGCAGGATACGCCGCAGTCCGAGAAAATCAGTTATACGTCAGAATATACGATGACAGACGATGAGCTGAAACAGTTTATTGATTTTGCGCTGTCCATCGGTCTGCGTGTGGCGCTAAAGCCCACTGTCAACTGCAGAAACGGCACATGGCGCGCGCATATCAATTTCTTTGACGAGGATGTGCCGTGCGAACCAAAGTGGGGAAACTGGTTTGATTCTTATATGGAGTTTCAGAATCACTATGCCGGAATTGCGCAGGAGAGCGGCTGTGAGATGCACATTGCAGGCTGTGAGATGGTCATGGCAGAGCGGCGTTCTGCAGAGTGGAGACGGACCATAGCAGAGATTCGAAGTGTGTTCAAGGGTCTGGTTTCCTACAATACAGATAAATATCAGGAGCACAATGTCACATGGTGGGACTGTGTGGATGTAATCTCCTCAAGCGGGTATTATCCGATAGGGGATTGGGAACGGCAGCTAGACCGGATTGAAGCGGTGGTTGTAAAATATCAGAAGCCCTTCTTTTTTGCAGAGGCAGGCTGTATGTCTGTCGCAGGCTCTCAGCATGTGCCGAATGACTGGACAGTACAGGGCGCAGCCGATTTGACAGGGCAGGCGGCGTGGTATCAGGAAATGTTTCGCGCGTGCAGCCGGCGGGATTGGGTGAGAGGCTTTGCGCTCTGGTCATGGACAGACAGGCTGTATGACGCGTCAGACGCAGCCAAGAGACGCGATTATGAGCTGTATGCAAAACCAGCGGAAAAGATAGTGCAGGAGAATTATGCCAAAGTAAAATAAATGGAGGAAACAGATGACATATGAAGAATTTCGCAGTGAAATACTGCGCAAACTGGAAGAAAAGAAAAATGAGCTGGGCTATGAGCAGGTAAAGTATTATCCAGATGGATTTACCTCGGAGGACCCGGGAGAGCTGTCTGCGATACGGAATACAAATGTGAAATATCACAAGATGGAGTCCGATATATTGTCAGGTGATTTTATCATTCTGCTGATAGAATCAAAGCACCACCAAGTCTGCCGCTTTTCGGTGAGTGACCTGTACGAAGAATTTAGAAACGGAAGCTGGGAAGCAGTGTGGACGATCGTCAATTCCAATCTGGCAGGCTCCAGAAAGTATGCTAAACTTGGCATTATGGAGCTGATGGAGCAGAATCAGTACGAGGCATTGCGGGATAAGCTCTTTATCCGTCCGCTGAATTATAATGACCATCGTTATGAGTTAAAAGAAAATGTATACCGCCGGATCGGTGATATTGTGCTGGTGCTCTATGTGCTGGCAAATGACGAGCGAAACGGCGAGCGGCATGACGTCATGTCCATGAAAATACCGCGGTTGATGATGGAAAGATGGGGACTGCCCGGGGAGGAGGTATGGGATAATGCGCTCAACAATACCTATATCATGTCACCGCCAAGGATGTATCTCAATATGATGGATATGTTCAATCCACCGTATCACAAGGGGGCGTTTATGGCACTCAACAGCGATATCAAATCGCTTTCTGCGAGAGCGATTCCAACGATTACGACAACAACGCAGATGAATGGGGCGATCGCAATGTTTTATCCCGGTGTGATGGAACGGCTTGCCGAATTGTTTGGCGATGACTATTATGTGGCGTTTACCAGTATTCATGATGTGCGGCTGCACAAGAAAGGTACCATATCGCCCAGACAGATTCTAAGCGGCATCAAAGATACCAACAAAGCCTTTGACCCGTCAGAAATCCTATCGAGAAAAGTGTATCTGTATGATGCGGCGGCGAAGGAGTTAAAGCAGTTGGAATTGTAAAATGCGTAAACGGAGGAGGGGGAGAGATGATCCGAGTAACCATATGGAATGAAAATCTGCATGAACAGCAGCAGGAGGAAGTGCGTGCAATTTACCCTAAAGGAATCCATGAATGTATTGCCGATTTTTTATCCAAAGATAAAAATCTGTGGCTTCGTACTGCGACGCTGTCTGAGCCAGAGCACGGGCTTTCGGAGGAGGTGCTCTCCGAGACGGATGTTCTGATCTACTGGGGGCATATGGCGCACGAAGCGTTTTCGGACGAGGTGGCGCAGCGCGTACAAAAACATGTCTTTCAGGGAATGGGATTGATCGCACTCCACTCGGCACATCTTGCCAAGATTATGCGCCTTCTGATGGGGACAAGCATGACGCTGCGCTGGAAGCATGGAGACCGCGAGCGCCTCTTTGTCACAGCGCCGTCTCATCCGATTGCGCGGGGGATTCCGCCGCAGCTGGACATCCCCATCGAGGAGATGTACGGCGAATATTTTGATATCCCCAAGCCGGATGATGTGGTATTTACCGGCTGGTTTGCAGGCGGAGAGGTCTTTCGCAGCGGGTGCACATTCCAGCGCGGTCTGGGACGGATTTTTTATTTCCAGCCGGGACATGAGGCGTATCCTGTCTATCATATGCCGGAGATCCAGCAGATTCTTGCGAACGCAGTCAACTGGTGTGCGGAGGTGAAGCGGCAGCAGAGACCGCTCGGCTGTACGGCGGTGAAGGCTACTTTGGAGGAGGAATATCAAAATCCTATGAAGCTTTCTGTATTTTATGATCATGTCACACAGGCGGCGTCGCAGTCGGCAGGCAGGTATTCGGTGGAGGAGATCCTGGGTCGGTGCAGCGATGCCGGAATACGCGGCATTGATATCGAATACACCCAGTTTGCTGCGGATTTTGACCGCATCTGCGAGGCGCTTCGTTATCATTATATGGAAGTGGCATCGATTTACCAGATGCTTCATTTCAGAGATCACGATTTTATGAGCCGTGCAAAAGAGATGATTGATCTTGCGGACAGGATGGGCGTGAAGCGGGTTCTGATCGTGCCGGGCTTTCTCGGACTGGACGAGGCGAAAGCGCTGCACAGCGTGAGCGGGGACTACCGCGCAGTCGAGCGGTTTATGGAGCAGAATCTGTACATTCAGTCCATGAGGGCTGCGTTGACAGAGCTTGTGCAGTATGCAAAGCCCTTGGGTGTGGCGGTGACACTCGAAGATTTTGACGATGCCGAGGCGCCGTATTCGAGGATGAATGAGCTGCTGTGGTTTATGAGGAATGTTCCGGGGCTCAAGTGTACCTTTGATATGGGGAACTTCGCGTTTGGCTATGAGAATGTGATGGATGCTTATGAGCTGTTGAAAAATTATATCGTGCATGTGCACTGTAAGGACAGGGGCAGTGAGGGAAACGGCTTGCAGTCTGTTCCGACAGGCAGCGGGTACATTCCCATCGGGCAGCTTGTCAGGAAGCTTGGCGCGGACGGATACCGGGGCTATCTGTCCATAGAGCATTTTGGGGAGCTCGACCAAATGGCAGGCATCGAACAGTCTGCGCATTTTTTGAAATCAATCTTAGCACACCGACAAACTATACCGCAATAATTGCAATTCATACCATATCTGTTTTCTTTCGACAATTTTTTCTGTACAATAAATAACGAATTGTCGCGACAATTTAACTTGCTATGCTGAAGTTGCTGGAGCTTTCATTTTCCCCCGAAATGAAGTTCCAGCAATTTGCATTCTGTATTGCTGTGGCACAGAAATCATTTGTCAGGAGGTAAAGAGGTGGAGAAAACATTTGGAAAACGGGTAAATAAGTTTGTGCTTATCATTGTTACAATTATTGACATGTTTTTGTTCTTTGGGTATATCGGGGATTACGCGCAGGGGAATATCAGTTTTGGCTTTATGCTCACAGTGGATTTCGCTGTCATCGCTTCAATGATCGCATGTTATTCCGTCTATTTTCACAGGAAGGACAGCGCAGTATTCAAGCATATCTCTATGGCGGGGTATATGGTGGTGTACGGGCTTGCGGTGTTCGGCGCGCAGAATGACTTGGTGTTCATCATGGTTTTTCCGCTGACCATCATTTATATTCTGTACTATGATTTGAAGCTGATTCTCAGGATTGCAGTAATATTTGGGGCAGTCAATTTAATTGATGTGGTATATATTGCCGCTGTGCTTGGGCACATGCATTCCGGCGCGCCGCTCAACAGCACATCGCTGTTGCTGCAGGGGGCTTCCGCAGTGGTGTATATGATTGTACTGTGCGGGACGACACAGATTTCAAATGACAACAATACAAAGAAGATTACCAGTATTGATAAAGAGCGGGAGAAGAGTGACACGCTTTTAAGCGAAGTGCTTGATGTGGTATTTTGTGTGAAACGTGATTCGAAGGAGGCGGCGGAGCACATACGCCAGCTAAGCCGTTATGTGGATTCTACAGTGTCCGAGCTGGATGGAATTGCGCAGGGAAATGCCAATAATGCACAGAGTATCGGGCGCCAGACCATCATGACAGGAAATATACAGAGTATGATTCTGGAGACAAAGCAGATGTCAGATGAAATGCTTGCGATGGCGGAACGCTCCGAGGACGCTGTAAAGGATGGTCAGTACACGGTAGACAGGCTGCAGGAACAGGCGGAAAAAACAAAGCGGGCAAATGAGCAGGTAGTGGCTTCGGTTTCCAGTCTGATCACAAACGCAAGGGCAGTGGAGGAAATCACAGAGCAGATTTTTGCCATATCCAGTCAGACGAATCTGCTGGCGCTTAACGCCTCTATAGAGAGCGCGAGGGCTGGGGAGGCGGGCAGAGGCTTTGCGGTTGTGTCTGCGGAGATTCGCGCGCTTGCAGATGAGACAAGAAATCTGACGGAGCGCATCCATGAGATTGTTGATGACCTGAAAAAGAACGCGGACATGGCGAAAAATACAGTGGATAATGTCATCCTGGCAGCAGGCACAGAGCATGACCTGATTGTCAATGCCAATGTACAGTTTGGCGAGATTGGCAGCCGCATGGACGGTCTGCATGGCAACGTACAGGAAATCTATCAAAAGATTGAGGAAATACTGGAGTCAAACAATGTGATTGTGGACAGTATTACCCAAATATCAGCAGTCAGTGAGGAAGTGACTGCAGGAACGCAGCAGGCTGCAGAGCTTGGCGCAGACACCAGACAGAAGGCGGAGCAGGCAAGAGGGCTGATGATGGGCTTGCTGGATACCGTGAAGGCGATTGACAAATATCTGTAAAGGAGGCGAAGGCGTATGCTGGGTGGTACAGTGTATGTGGCAATGCTTCGGTTTGCAGTCAGCCTTGCGGGGACAATCCTGCTGTTTTCACTGATGAGTGAGCCGCGGTATGACAGGAAAAGGACGATAGGGTGTTATGCCGGTTTGAGCATGGCACTGATTGCGTTTGCCTGTGTATGGTACGTAATTGACTGGGCAAGCTGTGTAAGGATGGTAGCTTTTGTGATGTTTGTGGTTTTTGCCGTATGTTCACTGTTTCTGAGCGGAGATTCGCTCTACTTGTCTCTGTATAAGCTTGCGCTGACTTTTTATCTGCTGGCGGTATTTTTAATCGGCGGCATAGAGATTTCCGTTCTTTTCTTTGACAGAAATGTCTGGGCGGATATCGCGGCGCGCATTCTGCTGATTTTGCTGATGGCGCTGTTTATCGAAAAGCGGATTAAGAGGTCTATCTGGGGATTTGGTTATTATGTTGAGAACGAGCTGGACAGATTCAGTGTGATGGTACTGATTATCAGCCTGCTCTTTGGCATCGGATTTATCTTAAATCCCAATTTCCGTGAACAGACCCCTTACCGTCTGTTTCAGATAATCATGAACTTTTTTCTGACAGGCGCTCTGCAATTGCTGGTATTTCGTCTCTATCTGCATATCGGGAGGGAGAAGGAGTACCAGAAAGAGAACCAGCTTATGCAGATGAATCACAGGCTGTTAGAGCGGAATATGGAAATTCTGGAGGAGGCTTTGGAGTCAGGAAGGCGCATCCGTCATGATGCGAGACATCACAACGCAGTGATTGCGGAGTACATCCGCAGGGGACAAAAGGACGAGCTGCTACAGTACCTCAAAGAGTATGAACGGGAGCTGGACGCCCAGACGCCGGAGAATATATGTGCGAACACTGCTGTCAATAACATACTGTCTGCGTATACAAGAAGGGCGAAACGGGAGCAGATCAAAGTCATACTGGATGTAAAAATTGGTAAAAATCTGACCGTTCCCAATATTGATTTGGTAACAATTCTGGCAAATGCTTATGAAAACGCGATATATGGATGCATTGAGGTGAAAAAGCAGTCGCCGGATCAAAACTGTTTTATTTATCTCATGCTCAAGAAAAAGAAAAATAAGCTGGTGATCTGCTGCAGAAACACCTGCAGAATCGAGACAGCGTTCAAGAACGGACAGCCTATGCCGGAGTATACAGGCGGCATTGGCGTGCTGAGTATCATAAAAACGGCAGAAAATTTTGATGGTGAATATGATTTTAAAAATGACAACGGTGTATTTGTATTCCGGCTGATAATGAACATGCCATCGACGAAGGAAGCGTGACGAGGAGGGAAACTTGCTATGTATTTAATAGCGCTCTGCGACGATGAAGAAGCAGATTTGGACAAGACAGAGCAGATGCTGAGAGCTTATGAGAATAACCGTCCTGAGACAGAGTTTGTGATCGAGCGGTTTCAGCGTGCAGACCGCCTGATCGAGCGTGTCAGGGATGAGGAGTACACGCCGGATTTTATACTGATGGATATTTATATGCCAAAGAAGCTGGGGATTGAGGCTGCGTGTGAGCTGCGTGCCATGGGAAACCGCGGAAGGATTATTTTTCTCACCACGTCCAAAGAACATGCGCTGGAAGCGTTCGGGGTAGAGGCGTCCCAATACCTTGTAAAGCCGATTTCCATGGAGAAGCTGTTTGCTGTGATGGACAGATTTTTGGTGGAAGAGGAGGAGGCACGCCGCAAATATCTGCTTCTGCGTATTGAGGGAAGAATACAGCGCATTCCGGTCAATGCGCTTGTATACTGTGAGGCACAGGGCAAATCGCAGTATCTGTATATGTCAGATGGGACACAGTACAGTCTGCGCAGGACGATGGCAGAAATCTATGAAATGCTTTCCTGCTACCGTGAGTTTGTGCGGGTCGGCGTGGCTTTTATTGTGAATCTTGAGCATATAGAGAGCCTGACCACGCAGGAGGTACAGATGGATAACGGCAAAAAAATCTTTCTGCCGAGAGGGTCCTATCACCCGCTGCGGGAACGGTACTTTGACTATTACTGTGAAAATAATGAGGTATTATAGAATGATAGATATTTATTACGTGGAGGAGGATAAACGGATCGCACAGGCAGTGAAAAAGTTCCTGACGCAGGCAGGATATCATGTGTGTGTCTTTCCAACCATCGATCAGATCAAGGAGGCGTTGAAGCGGATGCGCCCTGCACTCGTTCTGGTGGACTGGAATATGCCGGACGGAACCGGGATACTGTTATGCCAGTGGATACGACAGAACGGATATGGACTGCCGGTGCTGTTTATCGCGGCGCGAAGCCCTATACACAGCCTGATTTCAGAACCAGAGGATTATGTCGTGAAGCCGTTTGAGCTGGATGTGCTGCTCGTGCGTATTCGTGCATTGCTGCGAAAGCGGTGCGGTGCAGTCAAGCAGCAGTTATCCTGTGATGTGATCAAGCTTGACCGCAGCAGGATGCAGGTATGCTGCGGCGCCGAGGAAGTCCACTTGAGTCCGTCGGAATATCGGCTGCTCCTGCATCTGATGCAGAATAAAGGCAGGACAGTCACACGGGAAACGCTCTTATCAGCCATTTGGGATACCAATGGAACGGATGTCAGCAACAATACGCTCTCCGTCACGGTAAAACGCCTGCGCGCAAAGCTGCATCAGCCAGAGTGTCTGAAAACAGTTCACAGCATCGGCTACCGCATGGAAGATTCGGAAAAAATTGTCTGATTTGCCATAAAAGCGACGATCTTCAACCGTATCTGTAATATACTCACCACAACTGCAGCCGCAAAGCGGCATATTTCTTTATGTGGTTGTGCGCATCATGTTATACCAGAGCATTTTTCAAACACGCTCTGGTATAACATGCAGCAAGGTTATCGCGCCCGACAGACACGAAAGTGCGCTGTCACGCGCAGTTGATATGGGAAGGAAGGGAGTAAGTATGATGAAAAAGCGGGCAAAATTAGTATTCGTAACGGGTCTTATGGTGTGCATTCTGACAGGCTGCGGCGGAGCAGCCAGTTCCAGTGCGGTAATGTCAGACACTGCGGCGCCTGTCGCAAACAGCAGCGCGCAGGAATCCTATTCCGGGGGTGTCGCCTATAATAACACGGCGGCGGCAGCGGAGGAGGAAATCGCACTGGATGGAGAAGGCGGTCTGACAACAAGTCAGACACAGATGCCGGCACAAAGTCAGGATAACATCACACTGCTTGAGGAGAAGCTGGTGTATCATTGCAATCTCGATATTGAAACACTGGATTATCCGGCAGCAATCGCCTCCATTAAGCAGACGATTACCAAATATGGCGGTGTGATCCAGTCAGAGAGCGAGAGTGACAGCGGGCAGAACTGGTACTATGCGGATTACCGCAAGACAAGCGGCACGATGCACAACTATCTTGCGGTGCGGATTCCGTCAAAAGACTATGAAACGTTTCTGGCAGAGCTGGACGGCGTAGGCAAAATCATCTCGAAATCAACCAGCGTGGACAACATCAGTCAGCAGTATTATGATACGACTGCACAGATTGAGGCATTGCAGATTCAGGAAAAAAATCTGCTGGCAATGCTTGAGAAGTGCGAGAGTATCGAGGATATGATTGCCGTCGAGCAGCGGCTGTCAGAGGTACAGTATGAGCTGAACAGCCTGCAGACTACAAGGCGCTATATGGACATGGACGTAGCGTACTCTTATGTCAATATCAGTATCTCAGAGGTGATGGAATACCGCAAGGACAGCCAGACTGTCAAGAGAAATACCTTTATGGACCGCCTGAAACATACCATCGCGTCTACAGGCAGAGGATTTCTGTATTTCTTAGAGGGACTATTGTTTTTGATCATTGGTCTGCTTCCGTATATCTTGATTATTTTGGCGTTGTATAAGGCATTTTTTCATAAAAAGTTTCAGCGCTTTAGGGCAGAGCAGCGCGCCAAGAGGACTGCAAAGATGAACCAAGAGGAGCTTCGCAGTCAGCGTATGACACAGCAGTTTGTGCTGCCGAAGGAGACGGCAGAAACGCCGCAGGGGCAGGAGACAGACAACAAGGAAAGCTAGGATGTTAGGGGGCTGCTTTGGGGCAGCCCCTGATTTGCTGCAGGGTAAGATGAAAAATTATCATGGGAAAATATAAAATTTCTTGATTTTTTGACGATAATAGTATAGAATCAGAATATACATAGATTGGGACGGGGGTACTTTGCGTTTTTATAGAAAATGAAGAATCGGATAACAATTTTCTGTGCTGTGGGGTTATTATTAAGAAAAAATCGAGAGATGGGTTATAAAAATTACTTACATAATCCATATGATAATATAATAACGCACTTAAACAGAAATTTGCTATAGTTACTCATGACAGATGAAATCAGTTATGAGTATCGTGACAACCGCAGCCGCAAAGCGGCAAATATCCTTATACGGTTGTGCGCATCATAGGATACTGAGCGGTCAGCCTTTTCGACTGCCAGTATAAAATTTATATTGATGGGAGGTGTAAAATGTCGGAGCAGAAAGGCAAATTCTCCAAAGGAGGCATCATTGCGCTTGCAATATGCGCTGTAGTGATTCTCATACTGCTGGGACTAGTAATTTATCTAATGATGCACAGGGAAAAAGAAGAAGAACCCGTCCGGCGCAATATTGTAGTCAACGAGAAAAATGTTGATGAAGTGATAGAACAGCTTGGAGAAGAGCGGACGGCGCCCGGTTCCTATGAAGTGACTATGAACACGACATGGAATTTCCCGAGTGGAGATGCGGCTTCGG
This sequence comes from uncultured Lachnospiraceae bacterium, assembly GCA_947174615.1. GTDB lineage: Bacteria > Bacillota > Clostridia > Lachnospirales > Lachnospiraceae > COE1. Next base: position 1,527 of record CAMWJQ010000048.1, on the reverse strand, counting down.
AAAATGCATACGTCAAAAATGCTGAGGCGAACACCAATTCCGTCTATTTTGATGTGACACTGGAAGAAACTGGCGAGACAATCTTTGAGTCGCCGATTATCCCAGTGGGAAGCTGGCTGGACAATATTACGCTGGACAGCGTTTTGCAGGATGGAATCTATGACTGCGTGATTACCTACCATCTGCTTGATGAGGAGGAAAAGAGCATCAGCACGGTAAAGCTGACGCTCAAGATTGTGATCGGTCAGTGAATGCAGGGGATTTTATAACCGTGCATTCCATCGATATAAGGTAACTAATTATTTTCATTATTTCAAGGAGGGAATAAACATGAACAACTACAAAAAGATTTTAGCCGGCGTGCTGGCTACCAGTATGGTTCTGAGCAGCTCTATGGTGGCGCTTGCCGACGAAGGGCGGACAACAGGATCTGGTAAAGTGGAAGGGGCACTGTCTCATGATGTGTTTAGAGTCGTGCTGCCGACGGAAGAGAGCTATTCGGGGGCGTTTGATTATGTGATGGACCCGCTGGGACTTCTTCTGGATACCAATAATACAAAGTATGAGGGATATAAGTTTGATAATACCAGCGGCGGTTTATTGTATTTCCATAATAATACGAAGGCAGCGGCTTCGCCATTTTATACTTATACAAATGAGAGTGATAAACTAACAGTACAAAATAAAAGTACAAAAGCAGTAAACCTTACTGTTAAAGTGACAGCTACCTCTGTAGATGGTATTCCGATGACGACAGATGATACATTTGGTGCAGGCGGTACTGCTGATACAGATACAAGCCTATATCTTGCATTAGTAGGAGAGGATGCAGCAGGTACTGCGACCACAAAGCCGATTGACAGTACTGGTATGGCTTTTATTTCAGTACCTTTAAACCCAATACAGGCAGCGACTCCCGGTACAGATCCTGATCCATATATCATACAGTGGAATCCGATTACAGATGCATATGAATACATTCCCAATCCAGCATCTAATGATACCAATGCAACGATTGACAGCTATTCATTCAAGCTTGTAGGCAAGTGTAATCCAGTTGCAGCAGCAGGTGCGACAGGTCCAAGCCGCGAGGACTGGCTGGAAGTTTTAGAGCCCGGTTTAAGCCCTGAGCTGGAAATTGTATGGACCGTGGAGAATCCGTTTGAAGTGCAGATCAGTATGACTCCAGCTGGACTGATTAGTCTTGAAAATTGTGATGGAAGTCTTTACCAGTCGTTGGTTCTAAAAGACGTGGAAGGTGAATATCCCATTGGTTCAAATGACGGTCAGTGGACAACATGGGAAGATGAGGCAAAGGGAACGAAAGAATTCCAGCTTTCATCTTCATGGATGAGCTTTTTGTCAGGAAAAGCAGTTACGGCGACAATTACCTTGTCAGATGGAAGCACAAGTACTTGTATAGTAGATATTCCATAAGCTGATATAAAAGATCAACTAAAATAACTGCTAAGTAGTGTCTGCTGATTAGGTTTAAAACACTTGATTTTACTGACTTTTACCGCACTT
>CAMWJQ010000047.1 GCA_947174615.1 uncultured Lachnospiraceae bacterium | reverse complement strand
CCAACTTGTTATCCACCCTGACTGGCATGGTATATATATATTTATTGTCCGTAGTCTGAATGATTGTCGTCTCAAAAAGCGCCGATTTTCCCTCTTTGCTAACCCTGATCGCCGCCATTGCCGGTACTGGTATATCTTCTACATTCATATGCCGCCCTGCTCCTCCCTTCTACTTTATATACTATAGTATAGTCTGTATTTTTACCTGTTGTCAAGCCGATTATCCGCTTAATATTTGTGTGAATTGTGTGAATTGTGTGAATTCGCATGAAAGTCTTTATTTTTTCTACATTTTGTGATAGATTAGTATGAGGTCTTAGAAAACTGATACATGAATTGGAAAGGATAGGATATCAAAATGGCTAAGGACAAACAGGAAAATAAAACAGCCGACATCAGTAAGAGCAAGGCAAAGCGCGAGGAGCGCAAAAAGGAGGTCGCCAAGGACAGACGGCAAAAGCGCATCTCTAAGATTATCAGTATTGCCGTTGTCGCCGCACTGGCTGCGGTTTTCGTATTTGCCGCAGGCAAAATGGTTTATCTGTCCGCGATGCGCACCACCTCAATCTCTGACCTCAGCGCAGGGCTCTCTGCAGATGGCAAAATTGAAGGCTTTGATGCGGGCAAATCCCTCACACTGGCAGACTATGCCAACATCTCCATCCCTGCCGACGAGGTTGCTGCAACAGACGAGGAAGTCGAAGAGGACATCCAGTCCACACTCGAAGCCCACAAAGAGGAAAGCACTGACGCCACACTTGAGATCAAAGACGGCGACGAGGTGAACATTGATTATGTGGGCACCATAGACGGCGTTGAATTTGATGGCGGAAACAGCAACGGCGAAGGCTATAACCTGACCATCGGATCAGGCTCCTTTATCGATGATTTCGAACAGCAGCTGATTGGGCATAAACCGGGGGAGAATGTCTCTGTGGAGGTGACATTCCCAGACGATTATGACGGCGAAGAGGTTGCCGGCAAGGATGCCGTCTTTGCCGTTACCATCAACAGTATCAGCGTGACCCCAGAGCTTACCGACGCATTTGTCGCAGAAAATATTACGGAAGAGGGCGTCACCACTGCTGAGGAGTACCGCGATTTTGTAAAAAATAAATTTTATGAGCAGCATCTTGAAGAATACCTCACCAACTACATTATAGACAATACGACAGTCAAGTCATACCCTTCGGATTACTTAAAGAAAGTACGGGCTACCACAAAATATAATGACGAGTCCATGCTTCAATACTTCTCCTCGTATGGCATGACAAATGTGTGGGACTTGAGAGACGATGACATCAAAGACGAGCTGTCTTATGAAAAGGAGCTTCGAACGCGCGCCAAGGAGACTGCCAAGAACGTCATGGTCTATCAGGCAATCTTTGAGGATGCTGGTCTGACCCTCGACATGGAGGCTGTCTTTGCAGAAATGACAGAGGAGAACGGTGAGGATTATGTGGCAAACATGAAGGAAAACTACGGCGAAGCCTATCTCGCACAGGGTGAAATCCGCGAAGCTGTCATTGACTATCTAATGGAATTATATAAATAACATAACAAAAAAGCGCCGTTTTCCGGTGCTTTTTTGTTTACCAATCTAATTCAAACGCGGCAAATGCATCCTTTGAGGCAAAATGCTCTTCTTTGTAACGCAGCAGATATGCCCGAAGTTCTGCGCTGCTGTCCTTCAAATCCTCCAGAAGACCATCAAAATTCTCCTCTGTAATACCGCCTGCCGCCGCAAACACCTGATAATATGCCAAGTCCTGCGGATGCTCCTCCACGAGCAGCTCCCACGCCTGCGGCGTCTGTGTCCCCTTTGTGTGCCTGCATAGATATTCCTGCAGTCTGCTGTTCATCTCCTCCGAGAGCTTATATGGATGAAGCAGCCTAAAATACACGACCCGCAGCTTCATCTTGCGCTTCTCGACAGGGTAAGATTTGATATCATAGTCCTTTCCCTCGTAATCCTCCTCCCCACAAGTCCACAATTCCTCAAAGCCGTCGAGATCGTCCAATTCAATCAGATCCATCAGCTTTTCATCCCAGCGCCTGACCCACTCCTGTGTCCCCACCTCCACCGGGTCAAACAAAAAGTAGTCGTGTAGGACAGTGACCGCAAGCGCAAGCATACGCCCCAGACCGCCATCACTGCATCTCTCACACCCGCAGAGCACAATCTCCCGCAGCCGTTTACACCCTAGAAAAAGCTCCTTTCCGCGCGCAAGTTCACGGTATGGTATCACCACCGTCCTGAGCTGTTCTGCATGGGCAAATGCCCAGTCCCCAATCTCCTCAACCGTATCAGGAAGTGTGATCCTTTTGATGGTCTTACAGCTTAGAAACGCCTTTCTCTCAATAGCAGTCACTGGTTTTTGGTCTATGAATGACGGTACGATTATCTGTTCTCCTGTCCCGCGGTAGCGTTTGAGCGCATATCCATTTTTGTATGGTACGATCACAATCTGCCCGCCGCCGCTGCCCGTATTTTCTATAATGAGTTCCTTAATGATTTCCCGTTCCATGACAATCCCCCATTCTTGCCAATGCCCGCGAATTTGGGCGCAAGCACAAATTTGCCGTGTGAAAAATTTATTTTTCACACTATCTCCCCGCTACAGTTCCAACTCCTCAATCACCTTCATAATATCATCCTGACGCTCATGCAGCATGAGATCCTCATTGTGCCTGTAATAGTCCTCACTTCCGTACTGCCCGATAAAGCGCGCACTGTAAACATTGACGGTGAGCTCTGTCACAAGCACCAGCACCTCATTGCCATCCATAAATGCCTTCTCGCTGAATGCAAACAGATGATGGAGTCTTGACTGAATCCTGCTATTCTCACGCTTCATCGCTGCCACCTGCGCATCAAACTCCGATTTTAACAACGCAAATGCAGCGCGGTCCTCTGCACCTTCCAGCCTGATCTTCTTTCCCGCTGCCTCAAGGAAATGAATCACTGCCCTGTGCCGCCGCTTATCCTCACCCGCAAGCGTCCCGGCATTGGTCATGGACTCAATGACCTTCTCGCGGTTTGCGATCTGCCTCTCAAGCAGTTCCCACACCGTGCCTTCCTTCTCATGCAGCGTTCTGACCGCTTTGAGCACCTTCATCAAATCTGCCAGATAATCCGATTTCTCAAGATTTTCCTTCATTTCACTCTCAAGCTTATCCAGCAGCATACCAAGCAGGGAAAGCCGTTCATCAAATTTGGCAATTCTCGCCCGCTCTACAACCTGGGCGGAGTTTGTGCCCGCAAGAATCTCCTCGACCTTGTATTCTCTTTTATATTTATTATACAGCTCATAGTATGCGGTAAATTCCTTGACAATCTTTTCGTTGTGAAGATACTGTGCGACAAGCGTCTCATCCACCGTGAGCTTCTCCTCCTCACACAGAAGCATCATTGCAGACAAGTCCTCCCACCCTCTTGCCGTCACGTAGGATTTCCCACCGACCGTGGTCTCCACGCGGTAAAAGTCATTTTTCTTCATATCCAGATAGGTTGTGACCGCGCTGTGAATACCCTGTCTGAGTGCGTACTCCTTCCATGTCGCATAGTCAGCCTCCACCTCAACCAGCTTCATTCTGTCCATCGTCACCACATCAAACTCCCGGACAGACTTATTGTACTCCGGCGGGTTTCCTGCAGTGACAATAACCCATCCATCAGGGACGCTGTGCCGCCCAAAGACCTTGTACTGTAAAAATTGCAGCATTGAGGGCGCCAGTGTCTCGGACACACAGTTGATCTCATCGAGAAACAGAATGCCCTCCTCAATCCCGGACTGCTCCATCACCTCATAAATAGAAGCGATAATCTCACTCATTGTATATTCTGAAATGTCAAATTCAAGCCCTTTGTAGCTCTTGTGCGTGATAAAGGGCAGCCCCAGCGCAGACTGCCTTGTGTGATGCGTCATGGAATAGCTCACCAGCGCAATGCCGAGTTCCTGTGCAATCTGCTCCATGATCGCCGTCTTGCCAATGCCTGGAGATCCGAGCAGAAAAATGGGTCGCTGACGCACTACTGGAATGCGGTACTCCCCATATTCGTCCTTTTTGAGATACAATTGTACAGAATTTTTAATATGCTCCTTCGCCTGCTTGATATTCACTTGTTCTCTCCCCCATTCTCCTCTAAATCCTCAACCGGAAGCACCAGCTTGATCGCCCACGGCGGAATGGGCGGCTTCTCGTAATCATCCTCAAGAAACACAAACGCAGTATCATAATTGTGTGACGGTTTGTGCTCCGGAAATACGCCGTAACCGTCCGTAAAATAGATGAGCCCCTTCAAATTCTCAAACTCCCCGCTCTCAATCGCCTTGTCCACATACGAGAATACAGGTCTGAAGTCCGTTGATCCAAATCCTTCCAGCTGCCCGTCCCGCATAAATGCCTCAAACTCCTCATCATTGGTGATCTTTGTATCCTGGCGCACCTCAGAGTCACACTGTATAATATGAATGTTCACCTTGCGGAAAAAATTTTCACTGCTCTTTAGGATGCTGTATGTCTTATTTAAAAATGCCTGAACCACCGCGCCGCGGCAAGATCCAGAAGTATCAACGGCTACCACAAACTCTTTGATTTTGTTGACGTCTTTGTACTCAAGCGGCTCCACCAGCGGAAGATTCCCATACATTGACAGCCCATACGTATAATACACATAATCAAACTCATCGTCGTTGATCTGTAAATCCTCGCCAGACACACAGAATTTCCGAAGAAAGCTCCCATAGTCATAATGTTCTTGTGTCGCCTCCTCAAGATTCTGCAAGATGCTCTTGTCATCAGACTTATCCTCTGAAAAGGACTTCAATTCCGCCTTGATGCGCTCGCTGAGCTTCTTCCACTGCGCCGCTGTAATCTCCAGCGTTTCGGCTGTCCCCCAGCTCTCATGCCCATCCCGCCTGAACAGACTGCCAAGCTCCAAAAGCGCACTCACCCCCAGCCGGTCAGACTTTAAGCTTCTGTAGATTCTCTCTGCTGTCAGCGTCCCCACTCGCGCCTTCCACTGTGTCAGTATTTCCCTGCGCTGTGCATCACCAGCAGTCTCCAAACCAGACAATTTCAGGCTGAGCGCTGCGTTCTCCACTGCCATATCTGCTGCCACATCCCACAGCTCCTGCTCAACCTTATCATATTTATAGGAATGGCTGAAAATACAATGCAATAAAATATGCAGATACAGCCTTGTGACATTGGCAGGATTTTTCTTGTACAAATGCACCACCACTACTGGGTCATAACAGACAACTGCACTCTGGGACGCATTGAGCTCGCAGCAGACTTGACCGCTCTGTGCCCGCGGCTCGAATTTCAGCCCCGAAAGCGCCGCATCCAGAAAGCGCAGATTCACAAGAAGCCTGTCTCTGGACAGGTTCCAAATCTTTGGCGCCAGATCTTTGATTGCCGCTTCCTTATTATCCAACATGAAGTATCTCCCCACTGCATGCCGCCTCCATGATTGCCTGCACGTCTGCGCCGTCGAGGTCAAGCCCCTGCGCACTGACAAAATGCGCATTCTGCACACCGTAAAGCCTGCACAGGGCATTGGCATACTCAAATCCAAAATTACAATCGCCGATATAACCGCCGCTTGTGGTGACATAGTACATATCCTCAGCAGCGCAAAGTCCGATCGGTGTGCCATCATCAGCATATGTAAACGTAATCCCCTCCACACTTGCTGCCTCAAAGAAAATCTTGAGCGTGGATGGAAAGGACATATCCCAGTAGGGCGCTGCAATCACAAGCATGTCTGCCTGTGCAACAGCATTTGCATAGTCAAACATCGTATCATCGCGCTGCCCTGCTGCCAAAAGCTCATTCCGTCGTATTAGTCGTTCATAGTTCATCGGGAGCAGATTTTCCGTAGACAGCCTGATTTCCTCTATATGAAACGCCATATCCTGACTGTTAGCCTCCCTGATACATTCGAGCAGGTGCTCAGCAAGCGCTAATGTTCTTGAATCCTTGCCGCGCACACATGCATTGATAAATAGTACTGTGGGCATAGTTATCTCTCCTTGTGATCTAATAGCCGAAACGGCACCTCCTCCGCCATCCGCTCATATGCTGCCGCGGATGGGTGCAGGTGGTCGCCACTGTCATATCCCGCTGCAAAAGCCCTCGGGTCAAGACTGTCGCAAAGCGCCCTGTCAAAATCGATGCAGCCCTGAATCTCCTTCGTGCCGCGTATCCACTCATTGACAGCACAGCGGAGTTCTTCGCGAAAAGGCTCATACGTCCGCCATCCATAGATCGGAAGCAGTGTTCCCATATACACGTCCAGTCCGTACTCCTTTGCCCGAGCAATATACTGCCGAAGCCCCTGTATCAACTCCTCCGCCGTCGGCAGGTCGCTCCACGGGCGGAATGGATTGACCTCCACACCCACTGGGTGAATAATATCATTGATGCCATGCTGTATGATTACGGTATCTGCACCGCTTGCTTTCGCCTCCCGCGGAAAGCGCACAGATCCCTTTAACCCATACGAATCATACGTGATATTGTCATACTGGCGCAGAATCCTCGTGCCGCTCGCCGCCCGCCTCACAATAGCAGTATGCTCGATTTCGTCCCGAAATAAACGCAGTGTCAGATAATCCGGCCATGCCTGCGAAGTAATGCTGTCCCCATAGCAGAGAACTGCCCTATTTGAATCCGATGTATATACTTCGACATTGCTCAGAAAATAAAACCAATTCGTATTTCTGGTAAAATCCAATGGCAGTTTGCCGCGCCATGCAGAATTGCCCACTGTATAATACCCCTTTGACAAAGGTCCTGTAATCAGGACTGCAGACCGCATCTGTGTAAAATCTGCCAGATACAGGCTGACGGCAAAATCCTGCCCGCGCCTGACAGCAAAGCAGATTTCATCGCTCACCACTGCCTCCCCTGCCGGGATCGTGACCTGCTCACTGCCATTGTAAAAGGTGACAACTGTATTGGTCTCCTCCACGATCTCCCGCGCGGAGTCTGCGCTCTTAGCCACATACACCTGGCGGATTGTCACAGGCTCCGTACCGCAGAAATTGTCCAGTGTTATCTTGATCTTCTCCCCGTCGAACATCGGGCGGATTGGATAGCGCAGCGTCAGGTCCTTTGCATAATTCTCCGGTTTCCTGTCCGCGATCGAAATTGCATTTCCCCACGTTGTCACGTACTTTTTTATATTCTGTTTCATGCTCTGTTCCTTAATTCACTTTCTCATATATTTAAATCCGCATTTATTATAGCATGAAACTTCACGCACTTCAATTATAAGTGCTTTCTTCCTCCGCGTTCTTCCCCGGAGTTTTCTCTGTGCCACCATACAATCAGTACCAGCCCCAGTCCAACCAGTGCTGCAAGCACTGCCAGTATTCCCCCGTAGGGTATGTATGTCAGACTGTCATAATATTGCGTTACGCTGTCCTTTCCAGCCATTCTTACGTCCTCCACAGTCTGTTTGTCAAAACGCCGCTGTGCTTCATTCCCTGCTGCATCCCTGACTCTGTAGACCAGCGCTACCTCCTCGTCATATGGCGCAAGCGTGATACTCATTGTCTCACCCTCCCCCGCAAGCGCCATGTAATCCCAATATTCCAGCACATCATTCTCGTTATTTACAATCATAAACTCTGCTTCCGCGAGGCTGAAATTATCTGTCACAACAATCTGAAGCTCACGTGGCCCCGCACCATTTCCATTCGCAGACGCTGTACCGTCAATAATCACTTTGGGCGCGGTGTTATCGACGATAAAAGTAATCTCCTTTCCATGAATATCCGAAGCATTGTTAATCTCATTCCCCGCGCGGTCCTTGGAATACAGGCTCAGACGGTAGGCGCCCTCCTCCGTGAAGTTTGTTTTGTCAATCTTGTACACATATGTATACCCCGTGCTCTCCGAACCACTGATTTCCTTGACAAATATCGCCTTCGTTCCCAGCTCGCCGTTCTTGGAGATATAAAGATCAAACTCCTCCACCATATCCACATTCATCTCAACAATCTCCAGATCATTCATCTTCTCTTTGGTCTGATACTGGTTCTGCATCAAAGCTGCCACATGTGTCATGTCATATACAGAGCCCTTCCTGTTGAGTGAAAAACGGCAGGTGCGCGCCGCCTCATTTCCCGCCTTGTCCACGGCTGTGACAGTAAGATAGTAAACATTATCTTCTTTGTCAGTCATATCCTTTAACGTAAAACGGTAGCCGGTATTCGTTCCATCATCAACAACCACCGTTTCTATCACATTTTCCACAGGAACGCCCGTTCCTTCCCGCACGGCAATCGAGACTTCCTGCAGTTCCAAATGCGCATCTAAGACCGTCACAACCGGAAGAATCTCTCCTCGATTGGCAGATCCGTCCGCGACGCCCTTCATCGTAATGACTGGCGCCGTCCGGTCAATTATAAAATCCCGCGCTGCCCGTCTGGCTGTATTTCCTGCCATATCTGTATAGGCGCAGTCTATGTGGTGTGCGCCCTCCTTGTCATATACGACCTGTATCATATGCATATCCCCATCGTGCTTCCACTGCCCTGCACGCGTCTGCGCTGTGCTGTTCAGCACAAAAGCCTCCTCCTGAAAATGCCGCTCCCTGACAGTGATAACTGCCGTGACTTCTGTATGAAAAAACGCCTGATCTGCTGACGCCTTCTCCTGTGGCGAAGTCAGTGACACCTGAATCTCCGGCGCTGTCCGATCGATGATAAACGGCTTCATCTGAACCTTGTTGGACACATTCCCAGCCAAATCCGTACAGACTGCCTCCATCACATAACGCCCATCCTCCTCAAACACAATTTCTGCATAGTGTTCAATTCCGTCACTCGTCCATCGCGGCATCTGGTACGCGAAAGGTTTTCCATCCTTCTGAATGGAGATGTTCACTGCCGCCGGGTCAAAATTCCGCTCTGTCACCCGAATCGCCGCAGTCCTTGGTCTGCGGTAATAACTGTCATTTGGGGCGTCACGGTTATCAAACTCAACGGAGAGCACGGGCTTTGTGACATCAATTTTAAGCATTCGAATAGATGTTCTTGTGTTTCCTGCCCGATCGGCAGCCGTCACCTCGATATAAGCATCATTGCTCTCATTCTCCTGTGCGTTTACCACCTGTACTGTCTGAAACGCAGCCGCGCCGGAAAGCTCCTCATCGGTCGGGCACTCCTTTGTGAATGAGAAAAGCATTCTGTCAGCGATGGTATCCACTCCATCCCTTCCGACGGAGCTCGTCACGTATCTCAGCGCAGAACAGTCTCCGCTCCCCGCGTTCTCTCTGACCTGAATGCGGATTCCGACATCCTGACTAAAAAATCCGTTCTCGTTGGCGCCCTCTGGCGCCATGATGAGGGACACATTGTCTGCCCCGTCCGGCGCCATATTGTCTGTCACGATGCCCATTGTCCAGCCCTCGGCGACATTGCCGGCATAATCCTGTGCCCTCACATACAGAAAACATCTTGTATTGAGCGGAATGTCAACGGTATCCTCCCCGTCAAACCCCGTTCTGTCATTCCACTCGCCCGGCTTCTTTGCACGCTTGATTTGCAGAGAACCCTTTCCGCTGATGCCATACTGCGCACGCGCCCTGCCTGTGACGCCGCTGCGGTAAAAATTCGTATAGACAATCGTCTGCTCCTTTCCTACTGCAAATTCGCTTCCGTCGATCGTTACTTTGATGCCTGTCGGTTCATGGGTGTCAATCTTATAGACTTGCTTCTGCCTCTTGGACTGGTTGCCAGCCTTGTCGGTTGTCCAATATTCCAGCGTGTAAATTCCATCCCTTGCCTCCTGCGTATCTGCACGGTATCCAAAATCGACGGCAAACTCCTCTAAGGACTCCTCTGTCAGCACAAGCTTCCCAGAAGTCTCTGTCACCCCCATTGACACGCTCTTTTCAATGCTGGAGCTTTGCTTTCCCTGAGCGGACAGCCTGTAATGCATTGTGATTGGCGCATCGTATTCCTTGGACACAGCCCCAGTGTCATACTCTGGAAACTCAAACCGGATGTATGGCGTGCCCGATTCCTTGTTATACCATTCATTCCTGCGCTTTGTCTCATCAACCCCCGTAAGAATCAGCGGTTTTAATTCTGCCGCCTCATGCTGTACGAGCACTCGTTCCCGCGCAGTACATGCTGACAAAACCCCCGACTTCGATTGCACTCTAAAATAATAATACCCGTTTGCGTCATTCGTCACATTCAGCGCTGCCTTTAATCCCTCCTGCCAAGGCAGCGCTGTCCATTCCCCAGCGCTGTCCACGTCATCTGACCTCTCGCCAATTTTCTCATACTTGTACTCAAGCTGCCCAATCCCCGCATAGGGGCAGCTCTCCGCATCTGCTGTCACGGTGAACAAAATATCCTTGTTGGTCCAATTGTCCTTGTCTCCACAATACGGCTCTCCGTCCGCTGTGACATCCAGTTTCAATACAGGCGCCGCTCTGTCCACCACAACCTTGATGTATTCTCCCTTATCATTGACAAATCCATGCGTCTTGCTGGCATTTCCCAGCAGATCATATGCCCGTACTGCGATGGCGTCATAACAACCGTCCGAGAGCACGATACGGAAAGTACCATCCGCCGCTGCATCCACTGTTGTCCAGACCGCTCCCTCCCCCACTGTGGCTTGCGTCGTGTACTCTATCCTGCCAAGACCGCTTTGCATATCCTCAAATGCTCCCGTCAGCACAAAGTCCTCTGCAAAATACCAAACGGTGTCTGTACTTGCCAGCTCAAAACAAGCCTTGTCCGTTTTCAGCGCAGTCAGCACAGGCGCCTCCTTGTCAATGCCAACTGTATAGCTTCTGGTTCCGTTTTCCTCCTCTTTGGTACTCGCATTCCGCTTAGGATTCTCCGCCCAAAAGGTACAGGTTTTCATCCTGCCCGCACTGGGTAATTCCTCTGATACTATTTTTGTATAGTATTTACTGCCCGCATCACTGAGCTGAAGGCGGACCTCTCCATCAACCCAGTTGTTATGTGCCTTTAAGTAAGCTGCCCACTCCCTATAAGTATAGTTCTGCTTCGTTTCACCTCTTATCACCTCAATATAAAAATCACTATCCAGCATCGGACTATTGTATACTTTTATTATGCCAGTGCCCGGATACACTTCACGGTCAGATCCTCCCAGCGCCTCTACTGTGTACACAGTCTCTCCCACTCGGAGTACCTCCAGCGCCACAGTATCCCTGAAACATGCCTTGTCAGCGTCATAGACACACGCCTCCTCCGAATAAAGAGGCGCCACGACACTGTCCTCCTCCAACTTTAAAAAATAGTGTATCTCCGGCATCTCATCCTCCAGAGCTGCCTGTCCGCTATCTGCACGCTGCAATTCTGAAACTTCGATAAACTCCGTATCTTCAGCACATTCCTCCAATCTGACAGACAGCTTGGGAAAATCTTCCGCTTCCATATAAGTCCTGTAATCTAACCGCCCCGCATCGGTCACTTCCAGGATGATTTGTACCGGGCGCTGAATCTCTTCATCGACTGCCGTATCCGGCTCTGTTGTATCCTCTGAAAGCTCTTCTGTACTGTTTTCGGGAAAACCTCCGTTGTCGTCCCCGGTGTCTTCTTCAGTATCGTCCTCGGCATCGTTTTCAGTGTTCTCTTCCATTGGACCCTCGGTCGGATTTTCTGCAGCCGCATCCTCCGAAACCTCTTCTGGTGTAGTTTGAGATGACTCCTCGGTTGGCTCTTCTGGCAAGACTTCTATACGGTTTTCTATATCCTCTGTCGGATTAACCGATGAACTGCTTTCTGTATCCTCCGTCGAGTCTGCTGCCAGACTGCTTTCTGTGTCCTCCGTCGAGTCTGCTGCAAGACTGCTTTCTGTGTCCTCCGTCGAGTCTGCTGCAAGACTGCTTTCTGTGTCCTCCGCCGCATAGCGCCCTGAACAGTCATCTGCATTACGTTCAGAATCCTCTTCCCAGCCTGGCTCATCCGTTTCAGCAGGCGTTTCCTCTGACGGCTCTTGTATCGTGATGATATCTGCCGGTCTTGGTATTCTCCTGCGCATCTGTGTCTGCCTCGCCGCCGCTGTCACCATGCATGCAGGCGTGTTCAGCACTATACTGACCGCAAGCGCTGCCGCCAGCAATTGTTTTAATTTTCTCATTTCTCCTCTGTTCCTCTCTCTTGTGTAATGTATTTTGACGCACTCCAACATGTGCCTTACCAGCATATACGAACAAGTCTCTCGACACAATAGTACTAAAGTACTGTTTTTGAGACAGAAGATTCTGCGCATTTCCGTCAATAAAATAACCTCCCCAGATTTTATTGTCTGAAGAGGTTCTCTTATCATCCTATAAAATTTTATACAATCGCTGCCGTCTGTCTCGCGATGGCAAGCTCCTCATTGGTCGGCACACACAGGAGTGCAACCTTGCTGTCTGAAGTAGAGATTACACGATCCTCGCCCCGGACATTGTTCTTCTCCAGGTCAATCTGAGCGCCAAGATATCCTAAGTATTTTGCTATCTCTGCGCGCCCTGCGGCATTGTTCTCGCCCACGCCCGCGGTAAATGCGATCGCATCCACGCCGTTCATTGCTGCCGCATATGCGCCGATGTACTTCGCCACACTGTAGTAAAATGCATCCAGCGCCGTCTGTGCCAGGCTGTTTCCCTGATCTGCCGCTGCCTCGATATCCCTGAAATCGGAGGACACCTTCGACATGCCAAGCACACCGGACTTTTTATTCAGCACATTGTTCATCTGAGCCGGCGTAAGGTTCTCTTTCTGACAGATAAAATCACAGATCGCAGGATCAATGCTGCCTGAGCGTGTTCCCATGATAATGCCCTCAAGCGGAGTAAGCCCCATCGAGGTATCCACGCACTTTCCGTGGTCCACTGCGGACACAGAGCCGCCGTTTCCCAGATGACACACAATGATTTTCAGCGCGTCCCTTGTCTTGCCGAGAAGATGCGCCGCTCTCGCTGACACATAGTCATGGCTTGTCCCATGAAAACCGTAACGGCGCACCTTGTATTTCTCATAATATTCATAGGGCAGTCCATACAGATATGCTTTTTCTGGCATCGTCTGATGAAATGCCGTGTCAAATACCGCCACCATCGGCACCTTCGGCATGATTTCCTGGCAGGAACGTATGCCGATCAGATTCGCCGGATTATGGAGTGGCGCAAGGTCGCTGCACTCCTCGATCGCAGCCATCACCTCGTCATTGATAACTACCGAGGACGCAAACTTTTCCCCTCCGTGCACAACACGATGTCCGACTGCATTAATCTCATCGAGCGCCTTGACAACACCGTGTTCTGTATCCGTGAGCGCATCAATCACAAGTTTTACCGCCACCGTATGATTGGGCATCGGCGTCTCAATCTTTATCTTGTCTTTCCCCGCGGGCGTGTGTGTGAGCAGACTTCCATCAATGCCAATGCGCTCGCACAGTCCCTTTGCGAGCACTGCCTCCGTGTCACTGTTGATCAACTGATATTTGAGGGATGAGCTCCCACAGTTGATGACTAAGATATTCATAGTACTTCCCTCCTGAAAATTTTATCGTATCTTTCTATTAATACGCCCTGCCCCAATAAACCATTCTCTTTGCCGGTTTCCCGCAGCACACGCAGGTATCGCTCAGCTGCTCCTGCTCAAAGGGCATACAGCGGCTGGTCGCTGCGAGCTCCTCTTTGACTTTATCCTCGCAGGCGCTGTCTCCGCACCACATCGCCTTGACAAATCCCGGCTTGTTGTTGATGGTATCGCAGAACGCATCCCATGTCACTGCACTGTAGATATGGGTCTCAAGATGCTTCTTCGCCGCCTCGTACATTTCGTTTTGAATGGTATCAAGCAGCGCTGCCGCCTTCGTCTCAGCTTCATCCAGACACACGTCGATTTTTTCTCTTGTATCGCGGCGCACAAAGACGCACTTATTG
>CAMWJQ010000046.1 GCA_947174615.1 uncultured Lachnospiraceae bacterium | reverse complement strand
GCTTCAAGATGGCAGTGCTGATGTGCCTGTTTACAGGTCTGCGTCTGGGTGAACTCTGCGCACTCAAATGGAGTGACATCGACTTTGAGAACAGAATCTTAACGGTCAACAGAACCGTACAGCGCCTGTATGTCGAAGGGCACGAAACCAAGACGATTTTGACAGAGATGATTCCCAAAAGCCCGTACTCCCAGCGTGAGATCCCGATGTCGGGCACGGCGCTGGAGCTGCTTACAAGCTTTCAAAATGACAAGGAATATGTCTTTGGCGGCGACAAACCGCTAGAGCCAAAGCGTCTGCAGTATCATTTTAAAAAATTATTAAAGGAAGCGGCGCTTTCCGACAAGCATTTCCATATCCTGCGCCATACTTTCTCGACAAACTGTATCGAAGGCGGGACTGATGTCAAGAGCCTCAGTGAGATTTTAGGGCATTCCGATGTCCAGATTACGCTAAACCGCTATGTACATCCGTCGATGGAAACCAAACGGCAGTACATGGATAACCTGCTGGGATTTTATGGGCAGATTCAGGGGCAGGTAGGGTGAAGAAGAGCGTTCCCCCATCCTGATTTGTATGCCTGCAAAAGCAGTCAGATGGGAGTTAGGGTGAAAATACTCGACTTTATGGTGCGCAAATGATACCTTATAGTTGATTCAAAAACAGGATCAACTATAAGGTATTTTTATGCATAAAAAAATCGCAGATTTGGACAGTCTGCGAAAACCCATATAAGTATTTTTAGGGAAGAAAAACACTTAAATTCTGCTTTTACATAATTTTATATCGGTATTAGTTTAACATAACTTAACCCCATTGACAATTCTTTTTTGTAAATTCATTAAAATTTTTCGCTATATATTTGTAAAAAAGAAAATAACGTGGACTATAGAGTGGTTTCGGGGTCAATTTCGGGGTCAAAAATCATACGAATGAAAAGGAGTCAAAGTAATGGCAAGACATGGAGAAAATATAAGGAAACGAAAAGACGGACGCTGGGAAGGACGTTTTATGGTATTTGATAGTAAGAAGGGGAAAAAGGCATATCGTTCTGTTTATGGAATGTCGTATGATGAAGTACGCATGAAAATGACCCTGCAAAAAAATCTTCTACAAGATCTTTCATCAAAAGAACAGATGTCTTTATCTGATATTCGCTTTTTTGATATTGCTCAGGAATGGATCAAGCAAGTCAAAAATCAGAGAAAACAATCTACCTATCTGAAATACAGTGCAGTATACCATACGCATCTTGAACCTTTTTTTCAGGATGCTGCGCTTTCTGATTTTACAGATGCATCCGTGGCATCAAAACTTCCCGATCATTTGTCAGACAGTGTATGCAGAAGCATTTACTGCGTATTGAATCAGATCTTAAAATATGCTTCCAGACAGTATCATGTGACAGTGCCTGTGCTAAAAAAAACGTGCACAGATATCAAGAAAAAGACAGTGCGCGTACTTTCCCAGAGTGAACAGAAGAAACTGATTTGTGTATTATATCGTGAAATGGATCGCTATAAACTGGCATTGATCATCTGTTTGTTTACAGGACTTCGTTTGGGAGAACTCTGTGCTTTAAAATGGTCTGATATTGATGCTGACTGCAAGACGCTCATGGTTGCAAGAACAGTGCAGCGTCTCCCTGTGGAGGGGCAAAAAACCAAGACTGCTCTGGTTGAAACACCTCCTAAGAGCGAGAGTTCCAGACGAGAGATACCGCTTTCAAATGCGGTTTTTTCACTTTTGATGCAGTTTCGGGAGAATAGGGAATACTTGTTTGGCGGAGATAAACCGCTAGAGCCGAGGACGTTGCAGAATCATTTTCAGAAGATCATCAAGGAAGCAGCATTGGAGGATAAAAATTTTCATATGCTGCGCCATACATTTGCTACAAACTGTGTCGAAGGCGGTATGGATGTCAAGAGCCTCAGTGAGATTCTGGGTCATTCTGATGTACAGACCACACTGCGGCTTTATGTACATCCCTCAATGGATACCAAGCGGCAGGGAATGGATCAGATTGCGCAGTTTTATGATCGGATTCGGGGTCAGATTCAGGGTCAGGCTGGCTGATTGTTTTCTGTATATTCGGGTTTCAGGACAGATTTTCGCAGACTGTCCAAATCTGCGAAAATCTACCGCTTTATACATATATTATATATCTGAAAAATAGCTTTTGTGCCACAGGTTATGTATGAAATCAGGAACAAATTCAGAAGGATGGGAAAATGTCAGCAGAACAGACGATGACCAAGACGATTTGGCAGTACAGTGAACCATTACCGGAAGAGACAATGGCATTTCTGAGAGGAATCGCATTGGATTACAGTAAAGTGAAAAATTATACCTATAAAAGATATGCTGGTATTAAAAGTCTGGATAGACTGACCCCCGCATATGACATTATGGGAGAAGTGCGAAAAAGCGGTCTTAGGACACAGTTGGGGCTGCCGTCCGCATATTTTTCTCCAGCTATTGTAGATGCAGTAGCGGACATTAAAGGAATGTGGGGCATGTTGAAAAATAAGCTCAAAACCCTCATTACAGCAAATGAAAATCTGAGCGATGACGACAGAATCTATCTGAGAACGGTCATGCGGCTTGACAGGATTTATGCTGCAGTCTTAAACCATGAGGAATATGAGATGCCTAGGAAGGCAGAGGGGCTTTCGATTGATGCTGAACGATTAAATAAACTTTTGTGCAGACTGACACGAAAATATTTGACAAAGCTTGAGGTGGGAAGCACAGATTATTTCAGTATTGCGTCGTGTGGATATTCATACAGGGATGGCGCTATATTTCTCACTTCGAGAATATCAGGGCAGAGAATTGCGCTGCCTCTAAAAGATTCCAATGTATGCAAACGGCAGATACGTCTCTGTATTCGCGAGGGGTATGCTGCGCTTGCGCTGCCAGTGGAAACCAAGGTGAAAAGACATGCCGATTACAACAATACCATCTATATTCACATTGGCTATCGGGATATGTTTACGTTATCAAATGGAACAGTTTACGGACAGAATTTGGGCAGTATGACATCTGTGGAAACACAGCGCCTGACAGACAAAAACCGGGAACGTGCCCGAATGCGCACAGAGTATCAGAACAGTGTGGAGTCAGGAGATTCCCAAAAGGCAGATACCATGATGGTCAACAATCTTGGGACAGAAAAGTATAACAGGCGCAAGGACAAAGAGCGGGCAAAGACAGAAACTTTTATCAACACAGAAATCAATAAGATGCTCACTCATGAGAGACCAGGCAGAATTGTGATCACCAGACCCGTCATGATCAATAAAACAAAATTGCCATCTAAGGCTGCCAACAGAAATAGGACAAGAAGTTTTAACGGATATGTCAGGGAAAGGTTATCTTATAAGTGCCGGATTCATTCTGTTGAACTGGTGGAAATTAATTCAAAAGGAACAGGAAATCTATGTTCTTGCTGCGGAGCAGAAGGAAAAAGAACACAGAATGATTTCAAATGTTTATGCTGTGGATACGAAGCCGCAATATCCCTCAATGGTGCAAAAAATATTGAAATAAAGTATCACAAAAAAACGACCAGAGGTTAAACCATACCGCCCTGAGAATAAATTACTTAGCTTTATTAAGTAGTTTCACCCGGCGTACTGTACCGGAGACATTTCGCAAAGTGCTCCCGGTACAGTGCACCAATCAGGATCACAGGGAAGTATGTTAACAATATCATGGGCAGTTTCTGATAAGATTGTCCATAAAGGCAGAAAAACGGCATTACCTGAGTCACATCCGTGGCTTTCCGATATGCCAAGACCGCAGCCTGATGCGGAGCGAAGCCGGATTTTGCTTTGCGCAGAATCCGACAGGCAGTGATGCCCGGCTAATTCTTATGATATAAACAATGTTTTTACGAATGGGAGTACGAGATGAGAAAGGCGCAGAAACAACAGGCGGAGACGCTGCTGAACCAGATGGAAGAAGCGCACGATCAGATCAAAGAGTATCTGGAAAAGGGCAATATTCCTATGGCGCTGGAACTGTTAGAAGAATGTCAGACAGGCGGCTTTACCTTAGGCACGTTGATAGAAAAGACCGAGGGGGAGAAAAATCCGGTAATAGCGCTGCTGGAGGAGTATTGTGAGCTGATTTATCAGATTTATGAAGAGCTGTCAGCAGACAGCAGCAAGGTAAATACTAATAAGCGATATAAATTACTGAGACAAAAACTGATCAAGATTGAGAATGGTTTCAGGGAAAATGTAGCGCTTCGGACAGAAGCCGTTTTTCTCCCGTATAAAGCAAGTATGTGGGACAGCTTGGAAAGTGTATGGAAAGCGGCTGATGAGGATGAGACTTGTGATGCATACGTGATTCCGATACCATACTTTGACAAAAATTCCGATGGAAGTTTTCGCGAAATGCACTATGAAGCTGATCAGTATCCCCAATATGTCCCAATCACAAGATATGATGCGTTTGATTTAGAGGCGCATCATCCAGATATGATTTTTATTCACAATCCGTATGACGATATGAACCTTGTCACAAGTGTCCATCCGTTTTTCTTTTCAGGGAATCTAAAGAAATTTACAGACAAACTTGTCTATATTCCGTATTTCGTTCTCGGTGAGTTGAAGGCGAGCGAGGATGCAAGGATAGAAGGCATGAAGCATTTCTGTACGGTGCCCGGTGTCTATAACGCAGATCAGGTGATTGTACAATCAGAAGATATGCGGCAAGTCTATATCAAAGTATTGATGGAGGCATCGAATGATTGCAGCGATGCAGCACGCAGGTACTGGGAAAATAAGATTCTGGGGCTTGGTTCACCGAAGTTTGACAAGGTGGCGGCTACAAAGCGGGAAGAACTGAACATACCAAAAGAGTGGCTTAGAATCATCCGAAGACCGGATAGAAGTTTTAAAAAGATCATTCTTTATAACACAAGTATCGCAGGACTGCTGGCACACAACGAGAAAATGCTGACGAAGATGGAGTACGTGTTTTGCATCTTTCGGGAAAATCAGAATGAAGCATCACTGCTTTGGCGCCCGCATCCTTTAATAGAAAGCACACTGATCAGTATGCGCCCGCAATTGTGGGAGGCGTACGCAGCAATACGCAGCCAGTATCTGACAGAAGGCTGGGGAATCTATGATGACAGCGCAGATCTGGACAGGGCGATCGTACTCAGTGATGCGTACTATGGAGATCACAGCAGTATTGTACAGCTCTACCAGCAAACCGGGAAACCGATCATGATACAGAATGTGGAGATCACAGAGTTCGATTAAGAAAACGGTGTACTAGAACCTTGACAATTTCATACTTTATATCGGAAAAATGCAAAATATGCATGTATGTTTTGTATATAAAACATATATTCGAGTATTTTTTTGACAGGATTAAATCCTTGTAGTGCAATAGTGTACAAAAGAGAGCAGATTGATATGGGTAGCATTTTCAATTGAAGGTTGGATAGTACATAATTGAATCATATAAAAAGAAAGATGTAAAGTATGAAGTTGTCAATACAATGATAGGTACTTTGCATCTTTTTTGTTGGAAAAAACAGAAGATATACACAGATGAAACAGGAGGTTTGACAACATGTCAGAACAGAAAGAGACTAGGAATACCAAAACAAAAATGATCATCATCGCAGTTATTGCCATAATGCTGATCATTATTGGTATTTTGGGTGTGGTGATTTACCAGTTAATGCATAAACCGGATGAAAAACAGAAAGTGGAAAGACAGGTATCAGAGGGATTGATCGTCGATGAGAACTACAATAAGAAAGCGGCTGAGGCGCGATTTACGACGGATATGAATATGGTCTGGACATTTCCATCTGGGAGTGCAGTTTCTACTAATGCACAGATCGGAAATTCTTCAGCTAATATGTATGAATGCTACTTTGAGGTATATCTTGATGATGATGAACAGACATTGTTGTACAGCTCACCAGTACTTCCAGTGGGTAAGAGCATTAGTAAGTTACAGTTAGACCAAGTATTGCCAGATGGTTCCTATGATGCTATCTGTACATTTCATCTTTTAGATGATGAAAATCCAGATAAAGAATTGGGAACAGTATCGTTTCAGGTGAGTCTGATGTTTATACAGCCGTAAAAGGTGATATGAGCGGTATGTCCACGGATGAATGCTGATAAGACGGCAGATATTATCATGTGTTTTCTGTGATATACATAGATAAAACATATAATACAAGGAGGTATTTTGATTATGAGATCTAGAACTATGAAAAAGGCTGCAGCCTTGGCACTGGCAACAACGCTCTGCGTACCGGTTTTCTCTACACCGGCATATGCTCAGGGAGGTACATTTGAGACATCGTTTGGTGTTTACTCACCAAAACTTACGATTCAGGTTCCGTTAAAGGCTGATGTCCAGATAAATCCGTTAGCAAAATCTAGTGAGACAGGTGTTGGAAAATTTGAAGTTGCATCGAACAGCATAGATATCTGGAATGCATCTGTAGATGTTGAGAATGATAAGGGGATTCCGGTAAATGTGACTGTACAGGCACAGATTACAAAGAAGGGTAAAGATGTAATTACAGAGTATAATACTTTTACAGCAGATAAGACATCGACAGTGAAGAAGATCAACTTAAATCTGTCAGAGGCACAGACAGCAGCTACAATGAAGGCTGTAGCGGCAGGCGCGGAGTTTGATTCTGATATGAGGCTGGATTTTACAAAGTTTGAAGCAGATGCAGCAGCCGTTTATACGACACCGAAACAGTCTGTACCAATTACATCATATGGCTCAAAGCTCTCGATAGATATTGCTGCACCTACAACTACTGATACTACTGCGGGGGCAACATTTTCATCTGATGCAACAAAGGTATCAGCTAAAGTTGGTTCATTTGCAGTTACAGGTACAGCAAATATTGCTGCTGCCTGGAAAGCGGATGATATTGCAGTGACTATGGTATATGATGTGAAGGCAAGTGAGCCATTAGTAATCACTCCGCTTACAGCAGCAGCAGTTGCATTTGATTCAGCAAACAAAGCTGATGTAACAATTGAGATTAAGAATGTGGGAGAAGCTACTGTATTAGGTGTAGCGCTTCATGATGAAGCACTCACACCGGATGATGTTATTTTTGAAGGTGCTAAGATTGAATATGTTGCTGATACTACAAATCCAACACAGACAAACGCGAAGATCACAATTGATAAGGATGATGCAACATTAGATGCACTTGGCAAGCTGGTTGCAACAAAAGCAACACATGATATAGCAGTTGTATTGTCAGATGGACGTGTTGTTGTCACAACATTGACAGTTAGCTAAAATTTCATATTTTTGGAAGGAACTCAAACAGGCATCTCTGCCGTGCCTGTTTGGTTTGTTTAGATGATATATGTATTGCATAGCGGATAGTGGAGGGAAAGAGGAGGATATTATGCAGAGAATTATGGCATTGATATTAAGTGTTGTACTGCTGAATCAAAGCGTCAGCGTGTTAGAAGAAATTTCCCCGACAGAAACGGGTGCAGAAGAAAACACGAATCGTTCTGAAAATGTGAACATCACAGAGACATTGCAGGAAAGCGATACGGCAAATATAGAGATCAGTCAGGAAACAGCAGAAGCGGTTAACAGTCCCCAGATAAGTGACAAAGAACTGATAAGTCAGGAAACGTCAGAATTGGTTAGTCAGCCAGAAACAGGCAGCGAAGGAACGATAGGTCAGCCGGAAACAAGTGACGAAGAAATCACAGAATCGACAGGAGAGAACGAAGAAGAAAGCGATGAAAATACTACAGAATTAACAAGAGAAAGCGATGAAAATACCATAGAATCAACAAAAGAAAGTGACGAAAATACTACAGAATCGACAAGAGAAAGCGATGAAAATACCACCGAATTAACAAAAGAAAACGACGAAGAAATAGTCAATGAAGTCGTAGATGACAATACAGAAACGATAACAGATATCGATACAGGAAGCACAGCACTGTCAGAAGAAAACCAAGAAGAAAGTACAGAAGTAACAGAAGCTGCTCCTATATTTAATGTCTCACTTCCTGCAAGTACAAATGCGTACTTAGATCCGGGAAATCTAAGCGGGAAAGGACAGATTTTCTCTGAACAGTATATTGTAGAAAATTATGGAAACACAGATGCTGCAATCAAAATTAAGAATATAGAAATTCATTGCAGCTCAATAGAGAGTCAATATGAATTTTCTGAGGATGCAATTACAGAAGATTATTCTACTGTAAAGAAATTAAATGTGGAGCTGGTCTGGAAAAATGAGACAGAACACACAGAAAAGGTATTGAAGGTAATAGAAGGATCACCGGATGAAGAGGTTCTGCTGTTAAAGGCAGCAGAATATGATGAGAACAATGAATTTGCCGCGCTGAATCCAGGAAGTACAGGGATGTTTTATTTTACGGGGACAATGAATGCGAACACGAATATTGAGTGGGAAGATGGAGATATCATTGTCAGCTTTGATTATGAGATCGTATGCGCAGAAGAAGCGCATACTCTGGAACAGACAGAGGATACAGAAGAGGATACAGGCACAAACACAGAAGAAGAGCAGGAGACACAGACGAAAGACATAGACAGCAATACAGAAGAGCAGGAAACCTGTGCAAAGGATACAGACATGAATACAGAAGAAGAGCAGGAGACACAGACAGAGGATAGAAATATGGAAAATGCCACCGAATCGAAAGAAGAGCAGGAGACACAGACAGAGGATAGAAATATGGAAAATGCCACCGAATCGAAAGAAGAGCAGGAGACGCACACAGAAAATACAGAGAATATGATTGAGACAGACCGTGTGAGTCAGGAGTGAAACATGAGGACAACACAGGATGAAAAAGCCATTTTCGTAACTCAGTCATCAATGCCGCCCTATGAGGAATATATAGAGGCGATTAAACCGCTTTGGGACAGTCATTGGCTGACAAATATGGGAAAGTATCACATAGAGCTTGAAAATGAGTTAAAACGGTATCTTGATGTGCCCGAATTATCACTCATGGTAAATGGACATATGGCACTGGAAATGACAATACAGGCATTTGGATTTCCAAAAGGTTCCGAAGTGATTACGACGCCGTTTACCTTTATCTCAACAACACATGCGATTGTACGCAACCATTTACAGCCAGTGTTTTGTGATGTGAAGGCAAGTGATGGGACAATGGATGAGACAAAGATTGAAAATTTGATTACAGAGAAAACAGTGGCGATTCTGCCAGTTCACGTCTATGGCAATGTGTGCAATGTAGAGAAAATTCAAGAGATTGCAGAGCGGTACAGCCTTAAGGTAATCTATGATGCCGCGCACGCGTTCGGTGTGAAATATAAAGGAAAAGGGATCGGAAGTTACGGAGATGCATCTGTATTCAGCTTTCACGCCACAAAAGTATATAATACCATCGAAGGAGGCGCCGTGGCGTTTTCGCAGCATGAGCTCTATGAACGATTGTATAATCTCAAAAATTTTGGCATCAGAGGGGAAGAACTCGTAGTATCCGTTGGGGCGAATGCGAAGATGAATGAATTTGCTGCGATTATGGGATTGTGTAATCTAAGACATATTCATTCAGTGTTAGCAGAGAGAAAAAAATGTGCGGAACTGTATAAAAAAGAGCTTGAAAAAGTGAAAGGGATTCATTTTTGGACAGAAAACAAGTATGCGACAAATAACTATGCATATTTTCCAATTTTAGTTGATGAAGCTTTTCCATTAAAAAGGGATGATTTGTATAACTGCCTCAAACAGGAAAATATACATTCACGTAAATATTTTTATCCATTAACATCGGACCAGGCGTGTTTTAAAAATAAATACAAAAAAATCAGTTTAGATGTAGCAAGAGAGCTGTCTGCCAATATCATTGTACTGCCTTTATATGCGGGGATGGATGCAGGGGATATTGAACGAATTGTGGATATTATAAGTAAGAAATTAAAGAGGGAATGAGAATGTCACTGGGGGCAATGCAGCCATATTTATTTCCGTATTTAGGGTATTTCCAATTGATGAATTGTGTACAAACGTATGTGTTCTGCGGTAATCTCCAATACATAAAAAGAGGCTGGGTAAATAGAAATAGAGTATTTACTGATTTTAAAAAGAATGAAACAGGTTATTTTACCTTTTCTGTTGCAAGAGATGATTACAGGAAAAATATCAATCAGAGATACTATAGCAGTTTGAAGAAAGATTGTGATAAGTTAAGAAATATTCTTTTTCAGAATTATAAAAGGGCACCTTATTTTGAAGAGGCATATTGTGTAATTGATAAGGCGCTTCAATTTCAGAATGAGAATGTTGCGTATTTTAACATGAATGCGTGTTATCTTATCGCCCAATATTTAGGAATTACATCCAATATAACATGCACTGATATTATAGAGGATGAAGAATTTAGAAATAGGTTTTGTGAATTGGATTATGAACAGAGAGTGATTTTTTTGTGTGATTATTTTGGAGAGGATTATTATATCAATGCAATTGGCGGAATGTCTCTATATCACAGGAACATTTTTGCAGATAGAAATAAGATGTTGGGATTTATAAAGATGGAAGATATATCTTATAGACAATATAGCAGCAAACACATATCTAATTTGTCGATTATAGATGTGATGATGCATAATCATGCAGAAGATGTAAAAAGATTGCTTGGTAAATATCAAATAATATAATTCATAGAGAGTGTATGAGAGGAGATGATGGAATATGATCAGTTTATTTTCGCCTGTGTTTTACGTTGATGAGTGTTTAAACGGAATAAAAGAATGTTTGCAGAAAGGATGGACAGGTCCAGGGGAGAAAATGGCAGAGTTTGAAGAAAAGTGGGCTGAGTATACAGGGTATCCATATACGGTTTTTCTAAATTCGGCGACAGCAGGCTTGGAACTGTCATTTAAATCAATGAAGGAATTATATGGCTGGCAGGATAATGATGAAATTATTACAACGCCACTGACTTTTGTATCAACAAATCATGCCATTTTGTCAGCAGGTTTAAACGCAGTCTTTGCAGATGTAAATGATACGTTATGTCTGGATCCAGAATCCGTAAAAGACAAAATAACAAAAAGAACAAAGGCGGTTATTTTCGTTGGAATAGGCGGAAATAGCGGTGACTTGGAAGAAATAGCTGAATTATGCAGGAAATCAGGTTTAAAACTGCTAGTAGATGCAGCTCATATGTCTGGAACAAAAATAAAAGGCATTCATATGGAGGAATTGGTAGATATTGCAATATATTCGTTCCAATCAACAAAGGTGTTATCAACAGCGGATGCTGGAATGGTATGCTGTAATGATAAAGAGATTGCCAAAAAGATTCGAATAAAGGCATGGGTTGGAATGGATAAAACACGAACACCTTGGTCTGATGATAATACACAGCGTTGGTACTTTGATGTAGTAGACTTGGGTGGGAGTTATTTTGGAAATGACATTATGGCATCAATAGCATTAGCACAATTTGCTCATTTGGATTCGGATGTAAAGATGAGACATGAAATTGCAGATAAATATTTTCAAAATCTGAAAGAGTGCGATCGCATAAAATATATACGAGTACCTCAAAATTGTTATTCCGCACAATGGCTTTTTCAAATTGTTGTACCGGAGAGAGATGCGCTCATCGCTTTTTTAGAATCAAGAGATATTTATGCGGGGCTGCACTATTTGGATAATACGCAATATCGATTATATCATTATGCCAGAGAAACCTGTCCCAATGCTGATTTTTATAGTAAAAATGCCGTTTCTCTACCTTTTCATTTGAGACTGACAGATGAAGATATAAAAATGGTATCAGAGTCAGTGATTGAGTTTTATGGTGAAGAGAAGTGCTGAGGTAAAGACAATGAAAAAGATTTTAGTAACAGGAGGAACAATATTTGTAAGTAAGTATGTAGCAGAGTATTATGTGGCTCGGGGAGATGAAGTTTATGTACTGAATAGAAATCGTCATTCACAATCAGAAGGAACAATATTGATAGAAGGTGATCGGCATAAACTTGGAACTACTTTAAAAAAGTACGAATTTGATGTGGTATTGGACATCACTTCGTATACCAGTGAGGACATTATGCTTTTGGTAGAAGCATTGAGCAATATACGAGATTATATATTTATCAGTTCGGGTGCTGTTTATCCTGAAACGCTGCAACAGCCTTTTCAAGAGTATCAGCAGATTGGTAACAACAAATATTGGGGGATCTATGGAAGCAATAAAGTAAAAGCAGAACGGGAATTGTTAAAGAAGGTACCAGATGCGTATATACTTCGTCCGTCTTATTTGTATGGACCAATGAATAATCTTTATAGAGAAGCATTTGTATTTGAATGCGCAAGGCTCAATAGAAAATTCTATTTGCCTGAAAACGCAGATATGAAACTACAGTTTTTTTATGTCAAAGATTTATGCAGTTGTATAGATAGTATTTTGGAAAAACATCCCCAAACACATATTTTCAATGTGGGAAATGAAGATTTATATACAATTCGGGAATGGGTAGAATTATGTTATATGATTATGGGGAAGATTCCGCAATTTGTTGAAGTGTCTAAGGATGTTGATCAAAGTAATTATTTTAGCTTCAATGATTATGAACATATTCTGGATGTATCTATGCAGAAAGAAGAGTTGATCAAAGATACATTTCCTTTTCAGGAAGGATTAGAAAAATCATATGCATGGTATAAAGAACATCAGGGAGATGTGAAGAGGAAAGGGTATATAGAATTTATAGATCAAATGTATGGATCAAACTTTTGATTATAAGTTTTTACGGAGAGAAATAAATGGCAGCAAATTATCATAAGATACGAAATACAATTCAAGAAGCGCTCTGTTTAGGTAAAAAAGATTTTATTATTTATCCTTATGGAGAAAATGGAGTATTAACAAAACAGATACTAAATGATAGTTTCGGGATAAAAGAAAGCTATGTAGTTGATAATGTGCTTTCAAAATTTAATTCTAATATTAAAAATCTGGAATTTTGTAATAAATTAGACAAGGAAAAGTACATTGTTTTATTTACGTGTGCCAATGTTGAGCTTTATAGAGAAGTACGCGGTAATTTAAGAAAATATTTTCCAGATGATAGTGTGATTGAAATATTTGAAAATAAATTCGAAGAAAAACAATTAACAAAGAATGTGGGAGGGCATGCGCAAAAAACACTATGTGGAAAGTACAGCTATGGAACCTTGTGTAATCATTGGTTGGTAGAGTCAGTTGGGGCATTTTGTAGCTTTGCGGCAGGTGTGGATGTTGTGGAAAATCATCCTATCATGTATGTTTCAACTCATCCTTTTTTGTATTGTGGTGGAAAAAAGGATACGATTCATGAAAGTATCTGGGAAGATTGGAAACAAAGAAGTGAGTGTTTTGCAGGAGTTGAGCCCCAGGGAGAGAATTACAAGCTTGAAAGAATAACAATTGGAAATGATGTATGGTTGGGGAGAAATGTTATTATTACAAATTCTTCTCGAATTGGAAACGGTGTAATTGCAGGAGCAGGAGCTGTGATTACGAAAGACATTCCAGATTATGCGATAGTTGCAGGGGTTCCGGCTCGTATCATCAGATATCGATATACAAAGGAACAGATAGAGGCTTTGAATAGGATTGCCTGGTGGAATTGGTCAGATGAGAAGATAAGGAAGTACTATGAGGATTTTTATATGGATATTAGGACATTTATCCAAAAACACGATGTATAAAGATACAAGATTACTTTCGAATTATTGAGTGGTATGCCATAAAGCATGGAGAGATTTAAATTTGAAATATATAATTGGCATTTTATATATTACTTAATAACAATAGGTTAAGCGTACCTTGACAACTGCATACTTTACATTAGGAATCATTTCAATAAGAAATAATTGAGATTTTCCATCGAATATGATAAT
>CAMWJQ010000045.1 GCA_947174615.1 uncultured Lachnospiraceae bacterium | reverse complement strand
GAGTAGATGCGTAAAAAGTGGTTCGCGGATTGGGCGGACGAAAGGAGGATCATACAGATGGCAAAAGTATCTGTTTATAATATGGAAGGCAGGGAAGTTGAGACGATCGACCTGAGCGATGATATCTTTGGCGTAGAAGTCAACGAACATCTCGTGCATATGGCAGTCGTTCAACAGCTTGCAAACAAGCGTCAGGGTACTCAGAAGGCAAAGACACGTTCTGAAGTATCAGGCGGCGGAAGAAAGCCGTGGAGACAAAAAGGAACTGGTCATGCAAGACAGGGTTCTACAAGGGCTCCACAGTGGAAGGGCGGCGGCGTCGTATTTGCGCCGGTGCCAAGAGACTATTCCTTTAAGATGAATAAGAAAGAGAAGAGAGCAGCGCTCAAGTCTGCACTCACAAGCAGGGTTCAGGAGAATAAGCTGATTGTGATCGACGAGCTGAAGTTTGACGAGATCAAGACAAAGAATTTCAAGGCAGTCATGGATAATTTGAAAGTTGCGAAGGCATATGTAGTGCTCAACGACAATGATGAGAAGGTTGTGATGTCAGCAAGAAATCTTCCAAATGTACAGACGGCTTTGACAAATACAATCAATGTGTATGATGTGATGAAAGGCGGTACAGTGATTCTCACAAAGGATGCTGTTAAGACGATTGAGGAGGTGTACGCATAATGGCAGATATCAAATATTATGACGTGATCCTTAAACCGGTGATCACAGAGAAGAGCATGGCTGGCATGGGCGACAAGAAGTATACATTTCTGGTTCATACAGAGGCAAATAAATCCCAGATTAAGGAAGCTGTTGAGAAGATGTTTGAGGGCACTAAAGTTGCAAAGGTCAACACAATGAATCTTGACGGCAAGAAGAAAAGACGTGGAATGGTCTATGGCAGGACTGCTAAGACCAAGAAGGCGATTGTGCAGCTTACAGAGGACAGCAAGGAGATCGAGATCTTCTCAGGCTTATAAGATACATCTAAGAAGGCAGCTGCGGCAGTTTAGACTATACACATTCAAGTGTGATAATAAATAGAAAAGGAGAAACAATCATGGGAATTAAGAAATACAACCCATATACACCTTCGAGAAGAAATATGACCAGCTCTGACTTCTCTGAAATCACAAAGACGACTCCTGAGAAATCGCTTTGTGTATCCAAGAAAAAGCATGCTGGACGTAACAATCAGGGAAAGATTACTGTGAGACATCACGGCGGTGGAAACAGGCAGAAATATAGAATTATTGATTTTAAGAGAAATAAAGACGGCGTCTCAGCAAAGGTTGTCGGCATTGAGTATGATCCAAACAGATCTGCCAACATCGCTTTGATCTGCTATGAAGATGGGCAGAAGGCATATATCCTTGCTCCGGAGGGATTGACAGACGGCATGAAGGTTATGAATGGACCTCAGGCAGAGATCAGAGTGGGCAACTGTCTGCCGCTCTCAGAGATTCCTGTTGGTACAAATGTGCATAATGTTGAGCTGTATCCGGGCAAAGGCGGACAGCTTGTGCGTTCCGCAGGCAACAGCGCACAGCTCATGGCGAAGGAGGGCAAGTATGCGACGCTCCGGCTTCCTTCAGGCGAGATGAGAATGGTTCCGATTGTCTGCAGAGCATCCATTGGTGTTGTTGGCAACGGCGATCACAATCTTATTAAAATCGGTAAAGCAGGACGCAAGCGCCATATGGGCATCAGACCTACAGTCCGCGGATCTGTTATGAACCCGAATGATCATCCACATGGTGGTGGTGAAGGTAAGACTGGTATTGGTAGACCAGGTCCATCTACACCTTGGGGCAAGCCCGCACTTGGTCTCAAGACGAGAAAGAGCAAGAAGGCTTCTAACAAACTGATCGTGAGAAGAAGGGATGGCAAGGCGATTAAATAATCCAATCGCCTTCCCATCTAAAACAGTATATAGATGATTAAGGAGGAATTACCTAAATGGCAAGATCATTAAAAAAGGGTCCTTTCGCAGACGCCAGCCTCTTGAAGAAGGTTGATGCCTTGAATGCGTCAGGAAATAAATCAGTAATTAAGACATGGTCACGTCGTTCTACAATTTTCCCCTCTTTTGTGGGTCACACAATTGCAGTTCATGACGGAAGAAAGCATGTGCCTGTATATGTTACAGAAGATATGGTTGGACACAAACTCGGTGAATTCGTTGCAACCAGAACCTACAGAGGGCATGGCAAGGACGAAAAGAAATCAAAAGTAAAATAATCAAATAGTTGAAAGGAGGTTCAACCATGGCAGAGAAATATAGCAGATCAAATTATAAGAGAAAGAGAAATGCAGAAAATAGAGAAACCAGACCATCAGCAAAGCTTTCTTATGCTAGAGTGTCTGTCCAGAAGGCATGTTTTGTATTGGATGCAATCAGAGGGAAGGATGTACAGACCGCTTTGGGAATCTTAGAATACAATCCCAGATATGCTTCCAGCATTATCAAGAAGCTTTTGGAGTCAGCAATCGCAAATGCTGAGAATAACAACGGTATGAACGCTGAGACCCTTTATATTGCAGAATGTTATGCGAATAAGGGACCTACAATGAAAAGAGTGAGACCAAGGGCACAGGGCAGAGCTTATAGAATCGAAAAGAGAATGAGCCACATTACAATCGTGCTTGACGAGAGATAGGAGGAAGAAAATGGGACAGAAAGTTAATCCTCATGGACTGAGAGTCGGCGTTATCAAGGATTGGGATTCAAAATGGTATGCTGATGCTGATTTTGCGGATTATTTAGTAGAAGATTATAATATCAGAAAGTTTTTAAAGAAGAAATTGTTTAGTGCAGGTGTTTCAAAGATTGAGATCGAGCGGGCATCTGACAGAGTGAAGGTGATCGTCTTTACAGCAAAGCCGGGTGTTGTAATCGGCAAGGGCGGTGCAGAGATCGAGATCACGAAGAAAGAGCTCCAGAAGCTGACAGGCAAGAATGTGCTTGTTGATATCAAGGAGATCAAGAGACCAGACAAGGATGCTCAGTTGGTAGCAGAGAATATTGCACAGCAGCTTGAGAACCGCGTATCGTTCAGACGTGCGATGAAGTCCTGCATGGGCAGAACCATGAAGGCGGGTGCGATGGGTATCAAGGCAGCTGTTTCAGGACGTCTTGGTGGAGCAGATATGGCTCGTACAGAATTTTATAATGAGGGTACGATTCCTCTTCAGACACTTAGAGCAGATATAGATTATGGTTTCGCAGAGGCAGATACAACCTACGGCAAGCTTGGCGTAAAGGTTTGGATCTACAAGGGCGAAGTACTTCCTACAAAGGGAAACAAGGAAGGGAGCGATAAATAATGTTAATGCCAAAAAGAGTAAAGCGTCGTAAACAGTTCCGCGGTACAATGACAGGTAAGGCTCAGAGAGGTAATACGATTACTTACGGTGAGTATGGTATCGTGGCAACAGAACCATGCTGGATTAAATCAAATCAGATCGAAGCAGCCCGTATCGCCATGACACGTTACATCAAGCGTGGTGGTAAGGTATGGATCAAGATATTCCCGGATAAGCCCGTGACAGCAAAGCCTGCTGAGACACGTATGGGTTCCGGAAAGGGAACACTGGAGTACTGGGTAGCGGTGGTGAAGCCCGGTCGTGTAATGTTTGAGATCAGCGGAGTCGCTGAGGATGTAGCAAAAGAAGCTTTACGTCTTGCAACACACAAGCTTCCTTGTAAGTGTAAGATCGTTTCTAAAGCAGATTTGGAAGGCGGTGCAGTAAATGAAAACTAATAAGTATGTAGAGGATTTAAGGACCAAATCAGCCGCAGAATTATCACAGGAATTAGTTTCTGCAAAAAAAGAACTTTTCAATTTGAGATTTCAGAATGCAACAAACCAGTTGGATAACACAGCCAGAATCAAGGAAGTCAGGAGAAACATTGCAAGGATTCAGACTGTGATTGCTGCAAATCTGAAGAGTGCAGAGTAGGAGGAAAATGGTCGTGGAAAGAAATTTGAGAAAAACACGTACAGGCAAGGTTGTGAGTAACAAAATGCAGAAAACGATCGTGGTTGCTGTAGAAGATCATGTGAAGCATCCTCTTTACGGAAAAATCGTTAAGAGAACTTATAAGCTGAAGGCGCATGACGAGAACAATGAGTGTAATATTGGCGATACCGTTAAAGTTATGGAGACAAGACCCTTGTCTAAAGATAAGAGATGGAGACTTGTCGAAATAATCGAAAGAGTAAAATAGATTTTAAACGCAGTGCATGGCATGGCACGGTTTTGGAAGGAGAATAAGCATGATACAACAGGAAAGCAGACTGAAAGTCGCTGATAATACTGGTGCAAAAGAATTGCTCTGCATCAGGGTTATGGGTGGATCTACAAGAAGATATGCAGGTATTGGCGATGTGATCGTTGCTAGCGTTAAAGATGCAACACCAGGCGGCGTTGTAAAAAAAGGCGATGTAGTGAAAGCTGTAGTTGTACGTACCGTAAAGGGCGCTCGTCGTAAGGACGGTTCTTATATTAAATTTGATGAAAATGCTGCTGTGATCATCAAGGATGATAAGACTCCGAGAGGAACACGTATTTTTGGACCAGTGGCAAGAGAGCTTCGTGAGAAACAGTTTATGAAGATTGTTTCCTTAGCTCCTGAAGTATTATAAGGAGGTGCCGGAATGTTAAAGATAAAGAAGGGCGACACAGTCAAAGTGATTGCCGGTAAAGATAAAGACAAAGAGGGCAAGGTTTTGTCGGTTGATACCAAGAACGCGAAGGTGTTGGTAGAGGGTGTCAACATAGTGTCAAAACACGCAAAGCCTTCCGCTGCCAATCAGACTGGCGGCATTATCCAGAAAGAAGCTCCTATTGATATTTCAAACGTAATGTATCTCCACAAGGGAAAAGCGACGAGAGTCGGCTTTAAGATGGAAGGGGATAAGAAGGTACGTTTCGCAAAGACAACAGGCGAGGTAATTGATTAATTCTAGGAAAGGAGAACCAGACTGGTGAGTAGACTGAAAGATTTATATAAAAGCGAGATCGTAGATGCTATGGTCAAGAAGTTTGGATATAAGAATGTCATGGAAGTTCCCAAACTTGACAAGATTGTGGTCAACATGGGTGTCGGTGAGGCGAAGGACAATGCGAAAGCATTAGAGTCCGCTGTGAAGGACATGGAGATCATCACAGGTCAGAAGGCTGTAACCACAAAGGCGAAGAAGGCAATTGCAAACTTCAAGATTCGTGAGGGTATGGCAATCGGATGTAAGGTAACGCTTCGCGGCGAGAAGATGTATGAGTTCTTAGACCGCCTTGTAAACCTTGCACTTCCTCGAGTACGTGACTTTAGAGGTGTTAATCCCAACGGATTTGACGGCAGAGGAAACTATGCACTTGGTATCAAAGAGCAGATTATCTTCCCTGAGATTGAGTACGACAAGGTTGATAAGGTAAGAGGTATGGATATCGTATTCGTGACAACTGCCAAGAGTGATGAGGAAGCACGTGAGCTGTTAGCACAGTTCAACATGCCTTTCGCTAAATAATAAGGAGGTAAATTCTCATGGCTAAAACAGCAATGAAAATCAAGCAGCAGCGCAAACCGAAGTTTTCTACACAGGAGTACAGTCGTTGCAGAATCTGTGGCCGTCCACATGCGTATTTAAGAAAGTATGGAATTTGCAGAATATGCTTCCGTGAGTTGGCATACAAGGGTCAGATTCCCGGTGTGAAGAAGGCAAGTTGGTAAAAAAACGAAAAGATTTTCTAAGGTGCAAAAAGACTGCACCTAAGAAAAACTATGTTTCGTTTAAAAGAATGCGTGCGCATTCTTTGACGCAAAGTATTTAAGGAGGAAACTGAAATGACAATGAATGATCCTATTGCAGATATGCTCACAAGAATTCGTAATGCGAACACTGCAAAGCATGATACAGTAGATGTTCCTTCATCCAAGATGAAATTGGCGATCGCGCAGATCCTTTTAGATGAAGGTTATATAAAGGCGTTTGACGTTGTGGAAGATGGTTCGTTCAATACGATTCATATTACATTGAAGTACGGCGCAGACAAGAATGAGAAGATTATCACAGGTTTGAAGAGAATTTCGAAGCCGGGGCTTCGGATCTATGCAGGTAAGGATGAGCTGCCGAAGGTGCTCGGCGGACTTGGCATTGCAATCATCTCTACCAATCAGGGAGTTGTGACAGATAAGGAAGCAAGACGCCTTCAGGTGGGCGGCGAAGTGTTAGCATTTGTGTGGTAATGACGAAAAGAATTTTTAAGGCGATAAAAGACATCGCCTAAGAAAAACTAAGTTTCGTCAAAACGAAAAGAATTTTTAAGGCGATAAAAGACATCGCCTAAGAAAAACTTATATTCTTTCAAGCAGCATAGAGTTTTGATATGAAAAATTAGGAGGTACGGGCATGTCACGTATAGGAAGAATGCCAATCGCGATTCCTGCAGGTGTCACTGTAGAAGTTGCAGAAAATAATAAAGTGACTGTAAAAGGTCCAAAGGGAACACTTGAGAGAGTGCTTCCGGCTGAGATGGAAATTAAGGTTGAAGGTGCAGAAGTAACAGTTACAAGACCGAATGATCTGAAGAAAATGAAGTCCTTACATGGTCTTACAAGGACGCTGGTGAATAACATGGTTGTCGGTGTGACATCTGGTTATGAGAAAAAGCTCGAAGTGAACGGTGTAGGTTACAGAGCAGCAAAAGCAGGAAAGAAATTAACATTATCTTTGGGATATTCGCATCCAGTAGAGATGATTGACCCAGAAGGTATTGAGACCGTACTGGAAGGTACGAACATCATTATCGTGAAGGGGATTGATAAAGAAAAAGTTGGACAATTCGCGGCTGAAATCAGAGACAAGAGAAGACCTGAACCATACAAGGGCAAGGGTATTAAGTATGCTGATGAGACAATCAGACGTAAAGTTGGTAAGACTGGTAAGAAGTAAATAAGGAGGGCGTAAAAAATGGTTAGTAAGAGATCAAGAGCAGAACTGCGTGAAAAGAAACACATGAGAATACGTAACCGTTTAAGCGGTACATCAGAAAGACCGCGTCTGGCAGTGTTCAGAAGCAATAATCATATGTATGCTCAAATTATTGACGATACCGTTGGAAATACATTAGTTGCAGCTTCTACGGTGGAAAAGGAAGTAAAGGCTGAACTGAAAAAGACCAATGACGTTGAGGCAGCAGCATATTTAGGTAAAGTAATTGCAAAGAGAGCAATGGATAAGGGTATCACGGAAGTAGTTTTTGACAGAGGCGGCTTTTTATACCATGGAAAAATTGCAGCTTTAGCTGAGGCAGCAAGAGAAGCTGGCTTGGTATTCTAGGAAGGGAGAAAATCACATGAAACGTACAATCATTGATGCTAGTCAGCTTGAATTAACAGATAAGGTTGTAACTATAAAGCGTGTAACCAAAACTGTTAAAGGTGGACGTAACATGCGGTTTACCGCTCTGGTAGTTGTAGGTGACGGAAATGGTCACGTAGGAGCCGGACTTGGTAAGGCCGTAGAAATCCCTGAGGCGATCCGCAAGGGAAAAGAAGACGCAATCAAGAATCTGATCACAGTTGCCATGGATGAAAACAATTCTGTAACACATGATTTCATCGGGAACTATGGCTCTTCAAGCGTATTGTTAAAGAGAGCTCCTGAAGGTACAGGTATCATCGCTGGTGGTCCTGCACGTGTTGTATGTGAGCTTGCAGGTATTAAGAATATTCGTACAAAGTCTTTAGGCTCCAACAATAAGCAGAACGTAGTACTCTCTACGATTGCTGGTCTTTCACAGTTAAAGACACCTGAGCAGGTAGCTGCAAATCGTGGTAAATCTATCGACGAGATTATGGCTTAAGGAAAAACGAAAAGTTTTTCTAAGATAGTAAAGGACGCTATCTATGAAAAACTAAGCTTCGTTTAGTAGAAAAATAAGAGATTTTTCTACTGACAAATTTGTGCTGGAGCCTATATTTGCGGGCTAATGGCAGTATGGAGGTTTTTAAGATGGCAAAGACATTAAAAGTTACTTTAATCAAATCAACAATTGGTGCTGTGCCTAAGAATAAGGCAACTGTGGAGGCAATGGGACTCACAAAGCTTCACAAGACAGTAGAGCTTCCTGACAATGCAGCAACCAGAGGTATGATTCGCAAAGTAAATCATTTAGTTAAAGTTGAAGAATCATAAAAAGGGAGGTGTCAGAAAATGAGTTTGGAATTATCTAATTTAAGACCTGCCGAAGGCTCGAAGCACAGCGATAATTTTAGAAGAGGTCGTGGACATGGTTCAGGAAACGGCAAGACAGCTGGCAAGGGTCACAAGGGTCAGAAAGCTCGTTCAGGAGCGCCAAGACCAGGTTTTGAAGGCGGTCAGATGCCGTTATACAGACGTATTCCTAAGAGAGGCTTCCACAATAGGAACACAAAGGAAATCGTTGCAATCAACCTTGAAGTATTAGAGAGATTCGAGGATGGAGCTACCGTATCAGTAGACACATTAATCGAGACTGGAATCATTAAAAATCCTAGAGATGGAGTAAAGATTTTAGGCAGAGGAGAATTAACCAAGAAGCTCAATGTTCAGGTCAATGCATTTAGCGCATCCGCAAAGGAGAAGATTGAGGCACTTGGTGGAACAGCAGAGGTGATTTAATGTTTTCTACGTTAAAGAACGCATTCAAGATCAAGGAAATCAGAGGGAAGCTGCTGTTTACCTTCCTGATGCTGGTAGTCATTCGTTTTGGCTCCCAGCTTCCGATTCCGGGCGTAAACAGAGATTATTTTGCATCATGGTTTGAGGCACAAACAGGCGGCGCGTTTAACTTTTTTGATGCATTTACCGGCGGTTCCTTTTCAAGAATGTCTGTATTTGCATTAAATATCACACCATATATTACATCTTCTATCATTATGCAGCTTCTCACAATTGCGATTCCAAAGCTCGAGGAGATGCAGAAGGACGGTGAGGATGGCAGAAAAAAGATTGCGTCCATCACACGGTATGTCACGGTTGCGCTGGCATTGATTGAGAGTTCAGCGATGGCAATCGGATTTGGCAATCAGGGACTGCTTCAAAAGTATGGTCCGCTTGAGATCATTACAGTGGTTGCAGTACTGACAGCAGGCAGTGCATTCCTGATGTGGATTGGTGAGCGCATCACAGAGAAGGGTGTCGGTAATGGGATCTCAATCGTGCTTGTTATCAACATTATCTCCCGTTTGCCGGACGATTTTGCAAGATTGTATGAACAGTTCTGCAAAGGGAAATCGGTTCCGCTTGCGGTGGTTGCAGCATTGATTATTATTGCAATCATTCTTGCAATGACGGTGTTTGTTGTCATTCTCAATAGTGCGATGCGCAAGATTCCGGTGCAGTATGCAAAAAAACTCCAAGGAAACAAGATGGTGGGCGGTCAGATGACATTCCTGCCGTTAAAGGTCAATACAGCAGGCGTTATCCCGATTATTTTCGCCTCTTCACTGATGCAGTTTCCGATTGTAATCTCAACTCTAGTGGGATACAATGGAACGGGCGTTTGGAGGCAGATTTTGAATGGTCTGAATCAGGATAATTGGTGTAATCCGTCTCAGCTGGGATATTCGGTTGGTCTTGTAGTGTATATTATATTGACAGTATTTTTTGCTTATTTCTATACTTCATTGACATTTAATCCATTAGAGATTGCAAATAATATGAAGAAACAGGGTGGATTTATACCGGGCATCAGACCGGGAAAGCCAACCAGTGATTATCTGAATAAGGTGCTCAATGCCATTATATTCATTGGCGCTATCGGACTTGTGATTGTGGCAGTTGTGCCGTTCTTCTTCAATGGTGTATTTAAGGCATCCGTTTCTTTTGGAGGAACGAGTTTGATCATTATCGTCAGCGTTGTGCTTGAGACGATCAAACAGATTGAGTCACAAATGCTTGTGCGCAATTATAAAGGTTTTTTGAATGATTGATGATCGGAACAATCATCAGATAAATCAGATAATTAGAATAGAAGCAAAGCGGGCGCTTTGCTTCTATCCATTATGTTATATATGATGGAAACAGTTTGAATTGAGGCTATCCTGTGAGCGGATAAATTGAATTGAGGCTGTTTTGAACAGCAATGTAGTCGTTAGATTATTTATTTTTAAGGAGGAAATCAGGATGAAGATTATTATGTTAGGCGCACCAGGAGCGGGAAAAGGAACACAGGCAAAGATGATCGCAGACAAATTTGCGATCCCACATATTTCTACTGGAGATATCTTCAGGGCAAATATCAAGAACGGCACAGAGCTTGGTATGGAAGCAAAGAAGTATATGGATCAGGGACTGCTGGTTCCAGACGAACTCACAGTAAAGATTTTGCTTGACAGAGTGGCACAGGAGGATTGCAAGAATGGTTATGTACTGGATGGTTTTCCGAGAACAATCCCACAGGCAGAAGTGCTTGACAAAGCGCTTACAGAGCTTGGAGACAAGATTGATTATGCGATCAATGTCGATGTGCCGGATGAGAACATTATCAACAGAATGTCAGGAAGACGTGCCTGCGTGAATTGTGGTGCAACCTATCACGTTGTTCATATTCCGCCCAAGAAGGAGGGCTTCTGCGATACTTGTAACACAGAGCTTATTTTAAGAGATGACGATAAGCCGGAAACTGTGAAGAACCGTCTCGAGGTATATCATAAGCAGACACAGCCGCTGATCGAGTTCTATGAGGCTAAGGGTGTGTTGAAGTCCGTGGACGGTACAGTGGACATGAAGGATGTATTTGAGTCGATCGTTACTATTTTATCTTAATGAGAGATATGGTGCGGGGGAATTAGGAAATGGCCGTTACAATAAAGTCACAGCGTGAGATTGATCTGATGCGGAAATCATGCAGACTTCTGGCGAAAGTGCATGAGGAGCTTGGGCAGGCAATTGAGCCGGGGATATCGACGCTCTTTATCGACCAGCTTGGTGAAAAACTGATCAGAGACATGGGGGGTGTGCCGAACTTTTTGCACTATAATGGGTATCCGGCGTCCATCTGTGTGTCGGTGAACGATGAGGTGGTGCATGGAATTCCCAGATCAGACAGAATCCTGCAGGAGGGTGATATTGTGAGCCTTGACTGCGGGCTGATCTATAAAGGATATCATTCAGATGCAGCCAGAACACACGGAGTGGGGCGGATAAGCCCAGAGGCACAGAAACTCATTGAGGAGACCAAAAAATCATTTTTTGAGGGCGTAAAGAAAGCTACGGCTGGAAATTACCTTCATGATATATCCAATACTATTGATCGCTATGTATCGCAGTTTGGGTATGGCATTGTCCGTGATTTGGTGGGACATGGCATAGGAACATCGCTTCACGAGGAGCCTGAAGTACCGAATTTCAGACAGAAAAAGAGGGGCATGAAACTTCGGGCCGGGATGACGCTTGCGGTGGAGCCCATGATTAATATGGGGGGCGGCGATGTCGAGTGGCTGGATGATAACTGGACTGTAGTTACTGAGGATGGATCATTATCTGCTCATTATGAGAATACAATTCTGATAACAGACGGTGAACCTGAGATTCTTACTCTTTTGTGATCAGCACAGTCAAAAGTCTGATTTTGTTCATAAAGGATAGGAGAAAGAGAATGATTGGTTTTTTGGCGTATTCGCTGGCAGGACATGATAAGGGGCAAGTGTATCTTATCGTGGAGGAGACAAAGGATTTCGTATATGTTGTCAACGGGACAGTGAGAACTGTTGACAAACCTAAGAAAAAGAATAAGAGGCATATACAGGTCATCAAAAATCAGAACCCGAAGCTTGAGATCTCGTCTGTGACAAACGAGGAAATAAAACATTTAATAAAGTTATATTGTAGAGACATTAAGGAGGTAAAATAATGTCAAAGTCCGATGTAATTGAAATCGAAGGAACAGTAGTAGAGAAGCTCCCCAACACAATGTTTCAGGTGGAGTTGGAAAACGGTCATAGAGTACTCGCTCATATCAGTGGAAAGCTGAGACAGAATTTCATCCGTATCCTTCCGGGTGATAAAGTAACGTTAGAGTTGTCGCCATATGATTTATCCAAGGGACGAATTATATGGCGGGATAAATAAATTATTTTGATTATAGGGCTTGCATTTGCCCCGACTGCATGATATAATGTAAAACGGTCTTTTTGAAAGGAGGGTTTAACATGAAAGTTAGATCATCAGTAAAACCTATTTGCGAGAAATGCAAAGTGATCAAGAGAAAAGGGAAGATCAGAATTATCTGTGAGAATCCCAAGCACAAGCAGAGACAGGGTTAATTTAATCCTCTAAATCTGTATGAAAATGCGGCTGATGCGCCTGTTCCAATCCGTCAATAAGAATAGGTGCTATAAATATATAACAGAAAGTTGATCTGTTGTGTGTTTACTTCTTGATACCGAGAAAAGTTTCGCGTAAAAAGCTTCAATGCTTCATTGGAGTGG
Source organism: uncultured Lachnospiraceae bacterium (assembly GCA_947174615.1). Classification (GTDB taxonomy): domain Bacteria; phylum Bacillota; class Clostridia; order Lachnospirales; family Lachnospiraceae; genus COE1. The sequence goes on along the minus strand of CAMWJQ010000045.1, from coordinate 1,507 downwards.
CAGAAAAAACAAGACAATTCTGCCCCGATTATCAGTATCGGACAAACCGGGTCTATATCCGGTCGGGCAAAGCTGCCCCAATCAATTAGTTTACTATTAATAAGTGAGAGGACAGAACATATCCTGTCACGAAACAAAATGGAGGAATTTAACATGGCTCGTATTGCTGGTGTTGACTTACCAAGAGAGAAGCGCGTAGAGATTGGTTTGACTTATATCTATGGCATAGGCAGAGTAAGCTCAAACAAGATTCTGAAAAAGGCAGGCGTCAATCCTGATGTTCGTGTCAGAGATTTGACAGATGACGACGTTAAGAAGATTAGTGCGATCATTGATGAAGAGTATATGGTTGAGGGTGATCTCAGGCGTGAGATTGCCCTGAATATCAAAAGATTACAGGAAATTGGATGCTATCGTGGTATCCGTCACAGAAAGGGACTCCCTGTTCGCGGTCAAAAGACAAAGACAAATGCAAGAACAAGAAAGGGTCCGAAGCGAACTGTAGCGAACAAGAAGAAATAAGGCTTAACGCGTTCGCTTTGAGAACTGTAGCGAAGAAGAAGTAGTTTATAAAATGAGAAAGTAGGTTAGTTTAAAATGGCTAAAAAAGTTGCAAAAAAAGTAACAAAAAAGCGCGTAAAGAAAAACGTTGAACGAGGACAGGCACATATTCAGTCATCATTTAACAATACAATTGTTACATTGACAGACAATGAGGGAAATGCACTCTCATGGGCAAGTGCTGGTGGTCTGGGATTTAGAGGTTCAAAGAAATCTACTCCATATGCTGCTCAGATGGCAGCAGAAACAGCTACGAAAGCAGCTTTGGTACATGGCTTAAAATCTGTAGATGTTATGGTGAAAGGTCCGGGTTCAGGCAGAGAGGCAGCGATTCGTGCACTTCAGGCTTGTGGTCTTGAAGTAACCAGCATTAAGGATGTCACACCGGTTCCGCATAATGGATGCCGCCCGCCAAAGCGCCGCAGAGTTTAATGGATATAATGACATGTATGTATCGGTATGGTTTATGTATCCGATGCACAGATTTTAGGAGGATAAAAACATGGCAGTAAATAGAGTTCCTGTACTTAAAAGATGCAGATCTCTTGATTTGGATCCTGTATTTTTGGGATATGGTAAGAAGTCTAAAAGAAAGTCTCCAAGAGCTGGCAAGAAGATGAGTGAGTATGGTTTGCAGCTTAGAGAGAAGCAGAAAGCAAAGTTTATCTATGGCGTTCTGGAGAAGCCTTTCCGCAACTATTATGAGAAGGCAGACCGTATGAAGGGCATGACGGGTGAGAATCTCATGGTTCTGCTGGAGAGAAGACTTGACAGTGTTGTATTTAGAATGGGTTTTGCCAGAACAAGAAGAGAAGCCAGACAAGTTGTTGGGCATAAGCATGTGCTGGTAAATGGGAAGTGCGTAAATATTCCTTCCTATCTGATCAGTGCTGGTGACGTTGTGGAGATCAGAGAGAAGTCCAGAGGCTTACAGAGATATAAAGAT
>CAMWJQ010000044.1 GCA_947174615.1 uncultured Lachnospiraceae bacterium | reverse complement strand
CACGATAACCGCAGCATACTCCGCCGACAAATCCCATCTGAATATTCTTGTTGTCCCAAAATAAACGATAAACAACAACACCATCTGCGGCATGATCCGGACAATCTCCAGATAGATCCGAAAAAGCGCTTTCAATATAACGTTTCTGGACGTCATCAGCATTCCCGTCACAAGTCCTAACGTAATACTAATCACAACGGAGCTCAGACTGATGCGGACTGCAACCCAGAGACCGCCCAAAAGCCGCAGAAAATTTGTTCCCTTAAAAAGAACATCAATTCCCAAATTCGGCATGACGCAGCCTCCTTTCCACAAAACTGCCCAATATGGACACCGGCAGCAACATGATCAGATAGAACACAACCAGCAGCGTTAAACATTCCATCGTTTTGGCATACATTCCAATAAGATCTTTTGCCGTAAACATCAGATCCATCAAGCTGATTGTAGAAAACACACTTGTTTCCTTTAACAGGAAAATCACATTGGCGAGAAGTCCCGGCACACTGGATGAGACCGCCTGCGGCAGGATCACATAGCGAAACGCCTGCGCCCTGTTCATGCCGAGGCTCTGTGCGCTTTCCGCCTGAATCGGCGCTATATTTTCCAAACCACTCCGAAAGGTCTCTGCCATATAAGCGCCGCCGAGAAGCCCCAGTCCCAGGATGCCGCAGGTCTGTGCAGATATGCGGATTCCGATTTTCGGAAGCGCAAAGTATAGAAAGAATAGCTGCACTAGAAGAGGCGTATTGCGGAACAATTCGATATAAACTCCCGTAATCAGGCGCAGAACCGGCGTTCTCAGATGGATTACCACTGCGCAGAACACACCGATTATAAAAGTCAGAAGAACACCCTGCCATCCGATTTTGACCGTGAGCAGCAACGCATCTCTATATAGCGGCAAATATGATATCATCACATCCCAATCCATAACCGTCCTCCAGTCTGCCCATACTTAGGCTCTGTGATCAAGCTTTTTTGCAGCAAACATTCCTACACCCTGCATTAGCTGAACGATGGCGACAATAAAGATTATCGTCACCAGCATCACTCCTGTGTCGTAGCGGTAATATCCATAACGGATGGCGATATCCCCCAGCCCTCCGCCGCCGACCACACCTGCCATGGCAGAATAACCAAGAACTGTGCCCAGAACGATCGTTACCCCTACCAGCAGCGATGTCCTAGCCTCTCCGATAAGCACTTTAAAAACAATCGTTGTTGTCTTGGCGCCCATGCTGACAGCTGCCTCGATCACGCCCTGACCGACTTCTTTCAGGGAAGATTCCACCATCCTTCCAATCAATGGCGCAGCGGCCAGTGTGAGCGGCACAATGGTAGCAGCAGATCCATAACTTTTTCCAACGATCAGCTTCGTCAACGGCATTACCAGGATCAACAGAATCAGAAACGGTACGCTTCTAGTAATATTGATCACAATGTCCAGCATACGATAAACCGTCCTGTTCGGCGCGATCCCGCCCTGATCAGTCAGCGTCAGCGCAATCCCTATGGGAAGCCCGATCACATACCCGAAAAAGGTAGAAACAAACGTCATATAAAAAGTATCCCGAATCCCCTCCAGGAGCATCATAACCATCGTCTCATCCCACATCTGCCATTTCCTCCGTCTCCCGCATCAGAAGCAGACGCCTTGCCGCCCCTGATTTCGGATTATTAAAAATTTTTGTGACACTTCCGCACTCCTGCACAACGCCCTGGTCCAATACTGCCACCTTCGTGCAGATTTCCTGTATCACCCGCATCTCATGGGTGATGATGACCATCGTAATACCCATCGTGTCATGAATGCTTTTTAACAGGTCCAGAATCGTTTTCGTCGTCTCTGGATCCAATGCGCTGGTCGCCTCATCGCACAGTAAGATATCCGGTTCATTTGCCAGCACTCTTGCGATAGCGACCCTCTGTTTCTGTCCGCCGGAAAGCTGGGACGAATAGGCGTCCGCCTTATCTGTCAGCCCCACCTTTTTGAGCAGCTCCATCGCTTTTTCTTTCCGCTGCCTTGCTGGGATTCCCCGAATCTCCATCGGGAAACAGACATTCTCCAGAACATTTTGCTGTTCCAGCAGATTAAAGTGCTGGAAGATCATACCAATCTTCTGCCTGCGGAGCCGAAGCTGCTCTTTGCCAAGCGTCATCAGATTCTGTCCGTCTATGAACACATCACCCGAATCCGGCCGCTCCAGCAGGTTTAAGCATCTGACCAGCGTACTTTTCCCCGCGCCTGACAGTCCGATCACGCCGAAAATTTCATTTTTCGGAATAGACAGCGATACTGATTTTAAGGCTTCCACATTTCCGTTCTTTGCAGAATATGTTTTTGTGAGATTACAAACTTCTATGTATGTTGTTTCCATAAGATATCTTCCCCTTATTTATCCAGGCAGCGGCATCTGTGCCAACTCCCTGCTGTTTTATGCACACGGGCGCCCAAAGGAAATATGTCATCAAGGAAACTGGTTTCCTTTGCTGACGGGCGCCCGGTGCGGCGAGTAGGGATAGTCTTTCCTACTCGATTTCGCAGCTCCTAATCCTCGAAGGGGACAACCGCTCCGTCATAGCTGTCAACAATATGCTGTCTGATTTCATCGGATTTCAAAACCTTGACAAGCGCCTGAATCCCCTCCGCATTCTCATTGCCTTCTTTTACAACCAGGACATTCACATAGGTCTTTGCCGCCTCTGATTCGCTAGTCTCATAAGCCACGGCGTCATGCGCTACCGAGAATCCTGCCCCCAATGCATAATTGCCGTTGAGCACGACAAACGCCACCTCATCCTTCACCCTGGAAACCTGCGCCGCTTCCAATTCCTGAATCTTAATATTCTTAGGATTATCCGTAATATCCTTCACAGTAGCCTTCAGCCCTGCGCCGTCAGCCAGTGTAATGATACCGTTGTCCTGAAGCAGAAGCAGCGCCCTTGCCTCATTGGTTGTGTCGTTTGGCACCGCGATCACATCGCCCTTTGCCAGATCAGAAAGGGATGATTTCGTACCTGGGTAAATGCCAAACGGTTCGTAGTGAATGCCGCCGACAGATATAAGAGCAGTTCCGTTTTCTTCATTAAAATCATCCAGATACGGAACATGCTGGAAATAATTGGCGTCAATCTCGCCGCTGTCCACCACCAGATTCGGCTGTACATAATCCTCAAATTCAGTGACTTCCAGTGTCCAGCCTTCCTTTTTCAGGATATCTGCAGCTGCTTCAAGGATCTCAGCGTGCGGGGTTGGAGAAGCCGCTACGGTAATCACACCTTTGCTTTCCACATCTGCTGTTTCTTTTCCTGCTCCCGCGGCCGCGCCGCCCTCAACGACCAGTGTGTCTTCATAATCAGCGCCATAGGTATCGAGCAAGGTCGCCTCATAAGCAGCATGGAAGAACTTTTCCTCGCCGAGCGCCTTGACCTCATCATTCAGCCAGTTCAGCAGGCTTTCATTTCCTTTGGTTACAGCCGGTGCAATCGTATCCGCGCTGCCAAGGGAGGGAATGCCCACCTCGTAACCAGGATTCTCTATAGCAAATGCAATTACCTCCGTGTTGTCGTTTGCCCATGCCACACCATTACGGTTCTCAAAAGCTGTCTTCGCTTCTGCGTATGCGTCATATTTCTGCAGTCTAATGTCAGGATGGTTCTTCGTAAGATATGTCTCGGCGGTCGTTCCCGAAATGACAATTACTTCGTCATCTGCGCCAATCTCATCCAGACTGTTGATCACTGCGTCGTCCGGAGACACGACGCCAAGCGCCACGTTCATGTACGGCAGTGCAAAATCAACTTCCTGTGCACGCTCCTCTGTCACTGTGAAGTTTGCCAGGATGATATCCACCTTGCCTGTCTGCAGATACTCGATGCGGTTTGCGGCTTCCGTGGATACATAATTGATCTCCACGCCAAGATCTTCGCCGATCCGGTTGCCAAGATAGACATCATACCCCTGATACACGCCGTTCTCATCTACATACCCAAACGGACTTTTGTCAGAGAATACTCCGATATGAATCGTGCCGCTTTCTTTGATTTCGTCTACTGTCCTGTATACAGTGTCCGAATGATCCCCTGTTGTGCTGTTTACTGATTCCGCAGTATCATCTGCGGGATTTTTTAATGCCCCCGTGCCGCTTGTGTATGCTACAGAACCGCAGCCGGTCAGCACAGATACCAAAAATGTTAGCGCGAGCACAATGGCTCCCAACCGTTTCAATACAAATTGTTTCATAATACAATTCCCCCTCTTTCTGTCCTATATCTGTTATATCCGAATTTGAGCAATCGAGCAGTACGTCCCGTGCGCCGCCTTAGCGGCATTTTTCCTCTGCATGGGACGGTGCATAAAAAAACCGGGATACTGATGAATCAATTCCCGGGCAAATGGCAATATATAGCATTTCGCATCGAAGTGTTATACACCAGTGCAGCGCAAAGCAGACGAATGCACCTGACCATACTGATATGCCCGGGAATACAACATTCGACAACAGCACGCATTCGTAATATAAGAATTATTTGTTCTATACATAGCATTCCTCTCCTCTCTAAAAATATATCCTGCTCAAATTCTGTATCTTCATACTACACCTATTTACCTACTTTGTCAATAGGTAAATAGGTTATTTTAATTATTTTTTCCTTTGCCTTGATTTTCCCTGATACTTTACGCTAAAATAGGGCTATAAGGAGGAATGCCATGATGATTTCAACGAAAGGAAGATATGCGATTCGCTTTATGATTGACTTGGCGGAACAGTCTGCAGATACCCCTGTTCCACTCGACGAAACTGCCGCAAGACAGGATATTTCAAAAAAATATCTGGAATTAATTGTAAAAATCCTTGTAAAAGGAAAGTTCGTGAAGGGTACTAGCGGAAAAGGCGGCGGATACCGCCTGCTGCGCAAACCGGAAGAATACACAATAGGCGAAATCCTGGAACTGACGGAAGGCGCTCTGACAACAGTTGCGTGTCTGGGTGCAGACGCAGACCAATGCCCAAGGAAGTCTATCTGCAAAACACTTCCTATGTGGAAAAAATTTGACAATATGGTGCATGACTACTTTTTCAATATCACACTGGCAGATCTTGTAAATGGAACTTTTATTTAATTTTTGATATGCCCATGTACAATCGGGCAGGGGAAAACCTTTCCCCTGCCCGCATATGCTTTTTACGCACTCTTCATACTTCTCTTCACTCAATCCCAATTTCTACAATCCAATTCTGAACGCTCTCTTTTGAAACCCCTGACTCAAATCTCTTTCCGTCCATCCACTCTACTGACTCTGAACAGAGGTCATGAAGATTGCTTGCACTGGAACCAATCCCACTGCTATGAGAAGTACAGAATGGAATAATTGTTTTCCCTGAAAAATCATAGCTCTCTAAAAATGTACTGATAATACGGGGAGCCTGACCGTGCCAAATCGGATAACCGAGAATTATGGCATCATATTCGTCCATATTCTCCACGCCGCCGGAAATTGCCGGACGCGCATTCGAGTCATTTTGTTCCTGATCCGCCCTGCCATTTGTATAATATGCCAAGTCTGCCTCTGTGTATGGATTTTCAGGTACAATCTCGTAAATATCAGCTCCCAAAATCTCCGCAATATACTCCGCTACAAGTTCCGTAGTCCCTGTACACGAAAAATATGCAACCAATGTTTTTGTAATCACATCTGCCTCCTGTCCCTCTGTCAAAACCGACGACTCCGTTCCCATTTCTGTATCCGGCATTTCTTCTGTTTCCGCCGCGGCTCCATTCCGAGATGTTTCAGACGGTTCATCTGTTTTCTGCACAGCAGTCTGTATTTCCTCCTGCTTTTCAGATGCAGCAGACTGACCACAGGCTGCCAAAGCAAAAATTATCACAAAAGGAAGTAGCAGACCAACGATTCTTCTCATTATCCATTCCGCCTTTCTTCCAGCGTCTTCAGCAAATATGCCATATTCCGACCAAGATTTCTCATTGTGTCAAGCCCTTCCTCATCTTTCTGGGCATCTCCTGGCATTTGCCCGTATGCCATTGCCCAATAAGAAGAACCGACCACAAACATATTTTGCAGCATAAAGAAATGGTACATTGCATCAAGGGTAGTAAGTGCGCCTCCTCTGCGTGCAGCCGTGACAGCCGCACCGACTTTGTGTTGAAACAAATTTTCATTCCGATTCATATCTGTTACTACGGATGCCCGTTCTAAAAATGCCTGCATATTCGCAGAAATGTTTGCCGTATAAACAGGCGAGCCGAGAATAATCCCATCAGCCCGTGTCATCTTCTCAAAGATTTCCTGAAACATATCCTTTTTATGCACACAATTTTTTCTCCCGCCGCAAGCCCAACAAGCCTTACAGGGTTCAATGACGGTACCAGAAAGCTGTACCATCTCCGTTTCGATTCCTGCCTGATGCAATTCCTCAAACACAGTATTGATAAGGATTGCTGTGTTCCCGTCTTTTCTTGCGCTGCCGTTTATTGCCAAAACTTTCATAATGATACCTCCCATATACCTCCTGCGTGCTTTTCACGCGTACTATAACCAATTCCTATTTCATGAAATAACCTGCTCAGCACACACTCTTTCGTGCTGTCCGTCATCTTGTCTGACCATCTCTTAATACCAGTCATGCTTCTCGCCACGGTCAAGGGCATTGATACGCCCCATTTCCTCCTCCGTCAGTTCAAAATCAAACAATTCCGTGTTTTCCTGAATATGATCGGGACTGCTGGAGCCGGGAATGACTACAACACCCTTTTGCAGATTCCATCTGAGAATCACCTGCGCCGATGACTTCCCATGTGCCGCTGCAATTTCCGAAATCACCTCATTCCCAAGCAGTTCTGCCGTATACCCTCTGCCGCCAAGCGGATACCAGCCCTGTACCACAATCCCAAGACTTTGAATGTACGGGATTACATCGTTTTCCTGATAATACGGGTGTATTTCATTCTGAACCAGTGCCGGGGCAATGTTTATCTGCGGTAAAAATTCCTCCAGTTCTTCCACATACCAGTTTGATAAACCAAGCGAGCGGATTTTGCCGTCTGCAACTGCCTTTTCCATTGCAAGATATGCCTCCACGTCGCCGGTTCCGGGGTGGTGGAGCAGCATCATGTCAATATAACCGATATCTAATTTGGCAAGCGCCTCCTCAATCGCTGCTTCCGCATGGTCAAACTGGTTCGGATACAGCTTTGTGATAACAAAGATTTCTTCCCTTGGTATGTCAAAGTTCCTGACAGCCTCTCCCACGCTTTCCTCATTATGGTACATATAGGCGGTATCAATCAGGCGGACGCCGCTGTTTAACGCTGCTGTGACGGACTCCACACAGGTATCCCCGGTCAGGCTGTATGTGCCGATCCCGTATATGGGCATTTCATACCCGCTGTTCAATAAAACCGTCTTTGTTTCAAAATTAAAGGAAATAGTTCCTGCCACTGTATTGTCACCTCCCTGTGTCTGCTGTTCCTGCCCGCCAGTCAGATTATCTTCTGTCTGTACCTCAGTCTTTGCGGTTCCCGATGCTGCTGACAGCTCCTGTTCTGCCTGCTCTGTCGTTTCTACTCTTTCTGTCTGCCCATACTGCTCCGACACTTTCTCCGCAGGGGAATCTGTCCCTGCCTGCTTTCCACAGGCTGATAACGAAGCGATCAGCAGGCAAGCCAGTATCAGATTATACAGCCGTTTCATACTGCTCCTCCTTTTCTTTTTTCACTTTCAGTACTTTCGCAGGAACACCTCCCACTACCGTCATGTCTGGAACATCCCGTGTCACTACGGCTCCTGCCGCAACCACCGCATAATCGCCAAGCGTCACTCCCGGCAATATGGTTGCATTAGAGCCAATCCACACATGAGCGCCAATCCTGATCGGTGCATAATGATTTTTCCTGTTTTCGTCGGGATTCAGGTCATGGTTGATCGTTGCCAGAACAACATTATGACCAATCAGAGCGCCGTCCCCGATTTCAATTCCGCCCTGGTCCTGAAAATGGCATCCCGAATTGATAAAGACGTCTTTCCCGATTGTGATGTTTTTTCCAAAGTCTGTATAGAACGGGGGGAACAACCGAAAAGAACAGTCTACCTTTTTCCCGATCAATCTGCCCATGATCTCCCGAAGCGCCTCCGGTGTATGGTACTTTGTATTAAGCTCCATTCCTATGCGGACAGCTTCCTGATAAAGTTCGTCTGCATACGCATCACGCTCAGCATTTTCTTCTGCCCCTTCCCGAAATCCGTCTATCACTTCCTTTACTGTCATGATCTACATCTCCTTTTCCCACTCCCGAAGCGTGCGGACGCCTGCTTCATCACCAAGCCTTTCCACGCGTTTGATTTCGTCCGTAGTCAGTTTGATCTGTGCCGCTTTTGCCGCCTCCTCAACCTGATTTACCTTTGTTACGCCGATAATCGGGAGCGTGCCTTTTGCAATCGCCCATGCCGTCGCAACCTGCGCAGGACTGGCGTCAAAACGTGTTCCTATGATTTTCAGTTCATCAATCAATGCTGTCAGTTCATTCAAATGCGGGTTATAAGCCTCTCCCCTCCCGGTTCCCTCCGGGAATGGATTTTCCTCACTGTACCGTCCGGTAAGCGCCCCCTGTTCCAACACCATGTAGGAGTAGAATGTAATGCCATTCTCCTTACAGTAATCAAGGATGCCCGCACGCTCCGAAGATCGGTGTAACAGACTGTAATGGTTCTGCACCGCAGAAATCTTCAAGTCCTCTGCCGCAAGAATTTCATTGGTCCTTTTTATCTCCGCAAGGTTGTGGTTGGAAACGCCGATTGTCTTAATCTGTCCGCTTTTTGCCAGCGGGATTAAATCCGGCGTCCATTTTTCGACATCCATCGGGTTGTGTATCCAGTAAACGTCAATCACCTCGGTATGCAGACGCTCCTTGCTGCCGTCAATCATTTCCTGCATGGCATCCGGCGAACTGCCGGCTATCTGCGGCGTGAATTTTGTGGAAAGGATAACGCTGTCCCGGCGCACATCTTTTACAAAATTACCGAGAATACGTTCAGAAGTCCCTTCTCCGTAAACTGCTGCCGTATCCCACAGGTTCAGCCCACACTCCATTGCTTTTTCGAACACTGGTTTCAATTCTTCTTCAAATAAATGGTTTCCAAATACCTGATCCCCTCCGGCTGCTCCCGCCCCCCAAGACCAAGCCCCTAATGCAATTTTTGGTATTGTTGTATTCATCTTCAAATCCTCCTATCCTCTATCTCAGATTTTATTTTATAAAGCAGATAATCAAGGCAGTCTATTTGCTTCTGCCATCTCTCACCTTCTAATTCTATTTTAATTCGCCGCAAGTAGAATATCAAATACATATAAAATATCAGTTTTCATACCTAAAAAGTATTTATAATTCATACCGTGATGTAAGGAAAAACGGCATGACCATCAGCACAACATAAGATGCCAAGCGAAACCACTTTACCGCATCTGGTATTTCCTTTCTCATTTTCTTTGAAAGCGCACCTGTTACCACCACCAACAGCAACACAGGACTTACCATACTGGAAAGGCTAAAAGCAACGCCAGTCACCCCCGCCAAAGAAACCGGAAGTGTAAAACAATAGCCAATCATCAGCAAAAGCGGGGCGCAGGGCGTCATGCCATAAGTCAGCCCTGCCGCAAGCATCGGAACAAAACCTGACTTTCCAACCGTTTTTTTGCACTCCTTACAGCCGCTGCAGTTTTTCTGCTCTTTCAGCTCCAAAAACCAACGGACAGCCAAGACTATCCCAATCACACTCATGGCTGCCTGTGAGAACAGCTGCAGATTAAAAGAACCGATATAACCGCTGTCACTGATAAACTGTCTGCTGACCAGCGCCGCAATCATACACAGCATGGAAACACTGACCATTTTGCCGAAAAAGAAACTTACAAATGACAAAACGCCTTTTTTAACACCGCCTGAGTGGGACGCCACATAAGTGGAAAGAAACGTACTGATCATCGGACTGCAACAGGTTCCACACCCAAGTCCGACGGAAACAGCGGTGGTAAGCGCAAACACAAACATATCCATAATTTACCTCCGTTTCAAAACCCGGAAGAACGCCGATCCTGCGTTCTTCTACGCAATGATTTTAGCATCTCTCTAAGGTTGTGTCTTTTACAACCTTAGAGGATACTTCATTCCGTTCACTGGCAATGAAAGCCGCGCCGACTGCACCGTTAAACTGCGGATATTTTGCCACATAGACGTCTTTCATCATTTCTTCCTCAAAAGCCCTGTGTATGCCAATATTCAACGCCCCGCCGCCTGTCATTAAAATATCGCCGCCTTTTTCCGATTTTTTCATCATCTTAATAATCCGCTTTGCCATCGACAAGTGCATTCCCGCCAGAATATCGCGCCTGTCAACTTTTCTTGCCACAAGCGAAATCACTTCCGACTGTGCAAATACCACGCAGGTACTGTTGATGTCACACGGCGCGGTACTTTCCAAAGAAAGCGCCCCGACCTGATCGATTGTCGTTTCCAAAATCTGCGCTATGACCTCCATAAATTTTCCCGTTCCTGCGGCACATTTGTCATTCATGGTAAAATTCTTCACGTTATAATTCGCATCAAGATAGATAATCTTGCTGTCCTGCCCGCCAATATCAATGACCATGCCGGGGCGGTATTCCTTTGGCGCAGTCACACGCACCCCGTAAGCATGAGCCGTAATCTCCGATATATCATCATCGGCAACCTCAAGAATTTTGCGGCTGTATCCGGTAGCCATGATGTAGCCTATATCTGTCCGGCTGATGCCATACTTTTTACACAAAGCTGCCACAATTTTCTTCGCCACCCCGTTATTGTCAATTCCTGTAGGATATACCACGGTGCCGACTACTTTTTTATCTTTCATCAGGGCGGCTTTCAGATAGGTAGAACCGCCATCCAGCCCAAGATAGTATTTTTCCATAGCCGTTACGCCTCCTTTTTCAGTTCTTTTAACTTAATCAGCTCAATAAATGCCTCAATGCGGATACGGAGCTGTTCCACATCTTCCTCATTGTAATCGCTCTCCACACGGATAATCGGAATATCCAGTTTCCCCATTGCCTCCTCCATCAGCTGGTATTCATAGTCATACACCAGACAGCCGCGCAGCACATGATAAATGACTCCCTGAATTTTATGTTCTTTTATCAACTGCTGAATCCGGTATATACGCTGGCTGTTATCCACAAACACCGGACAGGTACAGGGCTTTATGTATCTCGAGGCAAGGGCGCGCATCATTCCGTCAAAACTCGGATCAATGACTGATACCGGATCATACAGCCCACGTTCCCCCATGCAGGTTTCATCTGCCGCAAGAACACCGCCCATTTCCTCAATCAAAAGCGGAATCTTAATGTTTGGAAATGCGATAGGCGAACCTGTCACAAGAATACGGGGCTGGTTCTTCCTGCTTACAAAATGCCCCTGCTCCAACCGCCGTATCATATCCCCATTGAGCCTGTGCATCTGCTCCGCCCATAGATTGACGGGCATATAAGAATACGCATTCATCACTGCCATTACCTGCGTTCCGCTTATCAGCGCCGGGTCATGCCTGCGGAATTTCAAAAACTCCGACATCTCATACTGTGCGTTCCCCACCATGTTAATCCCTTCCGCCAAAGACCTTGCTGTTATCTGCACTCCCGTTTCTTTTTCCAATATCGGTATCAGGCGGTACAGTTCTTTCAGAAAAACCTCTGTGTCGGCGTCGTCTTTTTTCAGCGGCGGGACATGAAGCGGTACTGTATTTTTCCGTGAAAAATTTTTCACGGAGTCCATCACTCCAGCCAGTTTCTTTTTGCAGTCGCAGGTCACAGGCGCAACCAGCATGGTACAGTTATCAAATGCCGGCAGCGCCCCCACTTTTGCAAATCCCATGACTGCCTTTACCAAAGGGCAGGCATCACGGGGAATATAATCGTCCCCAATAGAATACGCCGTATAGCTGCCGGAACACAGGCGCACAGGCATAGCGCCTGCAGCATAAATTAACTCTGCCGGAACCATGACGCACAAGGTTCCAATGCTTTTCATATCTTCCGGTTTCTGTATATCCGTCAACTTAATGTATATATTTTCCAGTACGTCAAAGAAAGGTTTTGCTGCGTCCGGCATTTCAGAAAGCGCTTTTGCACGTTTCAGGTAAGATGCCGCCACCCTCGTAGACTTTCTGATAAACAATTCCCTCTGACGTTCATTGATCCCATTTGGCTCCGCCATAACCTCCACTCCTTTCAATCCATGAAGAATCGCTGCCCTTGCGATTCTTCGGTGTGAAGCTTTAGATTTTCTTTGCGGGCGTCTTTTGACCGCTTAGAAAATCTCTTCACACTTTTTTCCCTGAGAATTTGGACATGAAAGTTTTCCTTGATGACTTGTAGATCGCTTTTCCGCAGAAAGTCATGGATAACGCATTGTCCTCCGGGCATTTATGGATACATTCGCCGCACATCATACAGTCCACTGTCTGTATGTTTTCCTTTTCCCGCTCCGTGTAAATGCTTTTAATACGCATCGGGCAGGCATGATAGCAGGCTCCGCATTCCGTACAGGAAGTACAGTCTTTCTTTAGCTTAAACAGATTAAACCGTTTGAAAAGCCCCATCAGATATCCCATCGGGCAGATAATGCACCAAAAGCGTTTGATGAAAAAGCTGCCTACCAGAATCACGACTGCAAAAAATCCGCCAAGATATAAATTTGTCCAATAGCCGCCCTGTGCGGTTGTAAAACCTTTCAGCGGACAGATGTCGCAGAAATCCCCGCCTGTAAACGCAAATCCCAAGAACAGCAGTATCCACACCCACTTAATCGGCTGTAAAAAGCGGTTGATCCGGTCTGTAACAACAATCGGGCGGATATGGAACGCCTGCCGCATCTTATCCATCAAGTCCTGCAAAAGACCAGCCGGGCAAAGGAACCCGCAAAGGATACGCCCAAGAAAGATAAAGCAGAAAAGTGTTGTCACTAAAAACAAAATTCCATAGGTCATGTTGCGCACAGGGAAGTCTGCGCCAAACCTTCCAAACAGCGCCGGAAGATGCGACAGATAATAACACGGTACTTCCGCCACCTGATCCAGGTTAAACGGGCAGCTAAATACAGGTATGGAAATCTCATTCAATGTCTGCCCCTGATGAATCAGCCTTCCGGCATATGTCCACAGGAACATACCCGTAAACAGACACAGCCACCGGACAAATAAAAATTTAGAATCAGTTTTCTGATGCAATGTACCCGGATAGATGCCTGCACGCTCTCTGGAATATATTGCATAAGCCGGATTGTTTCTTTCCATATGGTTCCGTATCAGATAAACCGCCGCTATACCAATGCCCGCCAAAGCAAAAATGACCAAAAGCGGCAGGTGCGCTTTCCAAAAATGTACCGAAAAATACGGATAATCCTCCAACGCATAATGCATACGGTACACATATTCTCCATCCGGAGAATAGACGGCAGTAAAACCTTCCCGTATATCCCTGTTTGGAAGTCCCTGAATCCACCCATGTCCATCTGTCCGGTATCTTTTTTGTTCGCCGTCATGAGAGGTCACAAGAACCTCCGCATCTTTTAAAATCTCATTTCCGTAATAGACCATGATATACTTGCGCTCTGCAAACACCAGCTCAAACGGAATTTCCTCTGTCAGAAATCTCTGCGGTGCAGGATTGAAAGCATTCAGCCCGAAATCCGCCCGTGCATAGTCGTAAACCTTTTCCGACTCTCCGTCGCCGTCTATATCCAGTTCTGTCATAGGAAGCGCTGCAATAAAATGTCCCAATGAATCCTGCCTGATTGGATTTACACTTCCTCTGGTTACGGAAATCTCTCCCGTCTGCGAAAGTGCATAGACTGTCAGGCTTTCCTCCTGTATTTCCTCATTTATCCCATAGGAAACTGCCTTCCCTCCATCTCCATAGGAAAACCATACGGAAGTATCCGCG
>CAMWJQ010000043.1 GCA_947174615.1 uncultured Lachnospiraceae bacterium | reverse complement strand
TATGGCAAAGGCAGTTAATTTTACTTCAATATACCGCAGCGTATTATTGGCGATCAGGTTGCTGCCACGGTAAGGGAGGATGCAGTTCTTAATAAACCAGTGGTTGTGAGCGGACATATGAAGGATGAGCGGACATTGGAGCAGTTAAAGAGTCTCACAGAAGGGTATGGACTCAAGTTTGTGGACTGCTATGAGGCGCGCGACCACAAAGATAAGGTGGATTATTTCTTTGTGGATGAATCTGTCTATCGGGGCATCAAAGATTCTATTGAGGAGTATTTTGTCTTGACTGGAACAGAGCTGTGTGTCCTGCAAAATCCGATGCGGGAGGCAGTCTGGAATGATCAGGCAACAGTGGTCAACAAGCCGCTCTATACGCTTAATTTCTGCCAGGTCATCAATCATGAGACGACAGCTGCTTTTGTCGAGACGGATAATGTGATGAACTTCACAGCGCCGCAGGCACAGATTTTGATTGTGGATGACAATGAGATGAATCTCAAAGTTGCAAAAGGTCTCTTACAACCATTGCAGATGAATATTGACACCGCCAGCTCAGGGAAAACAGCGCTCAAGATGGTGCAGTCAAAGCAGTATCATATCGTCTTTATGGATCATATGATGCCGGTGATGGACGGTGTGGAGACGACACAGAAGATGCGTGCTTTAGAGGATGCTTATATTCAGAATATGCCCATTATTGCACTCACAGCAAACGCCGTGATGGGGGCAAGGGAAAGCTTTAAGGAAGCCGGCATGAATGATTTTGTGGCAAAGCCGATCGAGCTCAAGGATATATGCAGCAAGATACGCGCATGGCTGCCGAATGATCTGATTGTGAAGATGTCAGCGCCACCAGCCCAGCCGCAGCTGCAGATTCCAGCACAGAAACTTCCTGTTATCGAGGGACTGGATGTGACAGAGGGCATAAAAAATTCAGGCAGCTTAGAACTATTTACAAATCTGCTGGGTGATTTTTATAAATTAATTGATCTAAAGTCCACAAAAATTGAAAAATGTCTTGCAGACGGAATGATTCGCGATTATACTATAGAGGTACATGCGTTGAAAAATACAGCGCGCATGATTGGCGCACTGGAGCTGTCAGAGCTGTTTTATCAGATGGAGCAGTGCGGGAATGCCGGGGACGTGGAGACCATTTTCAGAGAAAATCCAGCCATTATGGAACTGTACAGAAGTTATAAACCCATTTTGGAGCCATATGGAAAGGCAAATGAACAGGACAAGAAAGAAGTTCCGAAGGAAGAGATTGTCAAAGTGCTTGAACAGTTGAATACTGCTATGGATAATTTTGATTTGGATGGTGCGGATGCAGCGCTTGCAGCGCTTGAGGAATTTCGTCTGCCAGAGGAGTTAGGTCCCTATATGGAAGAGCTGAGGGCTTATGTGGCAGATGTGGCGATGGAGGACGTCATGAACACGGGAAATAAAATGATTGAAGTACTCGAAAGGATTACAGAATAAAGTAAAAGGGAGATAGTGCTATGCAAAATGTATTAATCGTATCGGAGGTACAAAGTTACCTGCTCGTATCGCTTCAGGAAAAGCTGGAGGAATCAGAATGTATCGTGACAAACATTCATGCAAATCCAGATGTGCTCAGCAAAATAAAGGAAGATGTAGATATGATCTTTATCTTTGCAGATGAAGAGCTGACCAGACAGCATCAGGGACTTACATACCTCAAAGACAAAGCACTGGAGGATGATATACCAATCTTTGTCACAGGGGACCCGCAGGAGCTTATTGAGATTCAGAAGGATATTCCGCTTCATTTGATTCAAAAAGAATTTCCGCGTCCGATCAATGTCAGTGAGGTAGCAGAGGCGATCGAATCCTTCCTGTTGACCTTTGGCAAACAGAACAAAAAGAAGATTCTGGTCGTAGATGACTCCGGTGCAATGCTTCGTAACGTCAAGGGCTGGCTGGAGGATAAATATCAAGTGATTCTTGCCAATTCCGGTGCGATGGCAATCAAGTATCTCTCGACAAACAGACCTGATCTGGTGCTGCTTGATTATGAAATGCCAATCGTGGACGGCAAGCAGGTACTTGGCATGATACGGAGTGAGTCGGAGTTTTCAGATATTCCGGTTATCTTTCTGACCAGCAAGGGAGACAAGGAGAGCGTGATGCAGGTCATGGATCTCAAACCAGATGGATATCTGTTAAAGACAATGCCGCCAGAGCAGATTAAACAGTCTATTGATACTTTTTTTCAAAGAAAAAAGGCATATCGTAATTCTAATTTATAAAATAAAAAGTCGAGTAGGGAGTATTTTCCTACCCGACTTTTTATTTTATGAATTTGCCATCGCAGATAATTCGGCAAGCATTTTTGGCAGCTCTTCTGCCATGTTGGCATCGGTAAACTGACAGGTTCCTACTTTCTTGTGACCGCCGCCGCCATATTTGAGCATCAGACTTCCGACATCCACATTGGAGGTCTTGTTGAGGATACTGTAACCACATGCAGCGCTGCATCCGGCGCCGCCACGCCCGCTTACGATCCATGCAGAGATATTCTGCTCGGGATACATGCTGTAGATCAGAAAGCGGTTTCCAGAGTAAATTGGATCTACGCCCCTTAGATCAGAGATGATCAGATTGCCATCCACACGCGTATAATTTCGTACCATCTCCATAAATTTTTCATTTTGTTCATAATAGACTTCGATACGTTCCTGCACGTCGGGCAGAGAGAGGATTTCATCTGTCGTCATGGTGCGGCAGGCGTCAATCAGTTTTTCCATGAGCTGATAGTTGGAAATCGTGAAATTTCTCCAGCGTCCCAGACCTGTGCGGGGGTCCATCAGAAAACCGACGAGAATCCACCCTTTTGGATTTTGAATCTCGTCAATTGTGAGATTGCCGGAGTCCACTTTGTCAACAGCGACCATCATATCATCAAACTGCGGGAAGCGCTCCCTTCCACCATAGTATTCATAGATAATTCGTGCGCAGGATGGCGTGATACGGCTCTCTCCTTTATATTTGCCCTCAAGCTGCAATCGTTCATGTTCACTTGAATGGTGATCAAACCACAGTCCGCATCCCTCGACATAAGGCACATTGGCAAGGCAGTCGTCCTCCGTAACTTCTACCAGTCCATCCTGCAAATCCTTTGGATGCGCGAATTTCCAATGGTCAATGATTCCGGCTTCTTTTAAAAGAGCGCCGCAGGCAAGACCATCAAAGTCAGAACGTGTTATTAATCTCATAGTATCCTCCTTGTATATTTCATGATATATTCTTCTTAAAGTCTTTGTTCCATTATATTATAGTGGATATGTACAAATTTTTCAACTGTTTTGGATATGCTTTTATGGGTTGATAAGTGTGAGAAAATACTCTATAATGCAAGTGTGTAAAGTTTTTCTAAGCGGTCAAAGGACGCCCGCTAAGAAATACTAAGTTACACACCAAAGAACGCAAGTGCAGCGTTCTTCATGGATTGTTTGTGCCGATGATGGCGGCATGTATGGAAGTGTGAAAAACTTTAAAACGCAGGAAGGATTTTTCGGCACAAAAGCAGCAAAGAGAAAAGGCGGCAGGAAGATGGCAGTAAAAAGCTATGGCAATGAGGAACGTCTATTGATCGTGGACGGCGTTGAAATCAAATATGTGCTTACGCGGAAGTCTGTTAAAAATGTCAATCTGCGCATTGACGCGGCAGGCGCGGTCAAGGTTTCAGCTTCCCGGCGTGTGCCGGCGGCATACATCGAGGAATTTATGCGGCAGCATAAGGAGCTGATCCTCAAGGCAGTCGGGCGGGCAGCAAAGAGGCGCCCTGAGAGCTGTCTCCAATACAAAGACGGAGAGCAGTTTTGGCTCTTAGGGGAACTATATCAAATAAAGATCATGAGGAATCCGGAAGAAAACGTATATCTTGACAATAAAGATCTGTGGCTGCAGGTAAAGAATCCTGATAATATACGCCATATGGAACTGATGTTTGAACGGTGGTTAAGGTCTTATCAGGAGCAGATTTATGGGAAGATATCGCGTCAAATCTATGATTGCTATGATTGTTTTAGCCAGTTTGATATCGTGTACCCTGAGATCAGGATACGACGTATGACTTCGCGGTGGGGCTCTTGCCAGCCGTATAGAGGGATTATCACTTTAAATAGCAAATTGATAGAGATGCCCCTTGGCTGCATCGAATATGTGGTACTGCATGAGTTTTGTCATTTCATTCATCCAGATCATTCCAAGGCGTTTCATTCATTGATGACAGAGCTGATGCCCGACTGGAAACAGCGAAAAAAACTTTTGAATGAGCAGGCAGCAGGAGGGGCAACATGAAAGAGGAGACAACCGACCAAGTTAATTACGAACATGTGACACATACCTTTGGACCCGTGTTCGACAGACATTCGAAAATTTTGATTTTAGGCTCTATGCCGTCTGTAAAATCAAGAGAACAGCAATTTTATTACGGTCATCCGCAGAATCGTTTCTGGAAAGTGCTCTCTGCGGTACTGAGAGAAGCGGCGCCGGATTCCATAGAGGACAAAAAGGCTTTTTTGCTGAGAAATCATATCGCGCTGTGGGATGTGATCGAATCCTGCGATATTATTGGATCATCAGACAGCAGTATCAAAAATGTCAGTGGAAATGATATGCGGCTTATATTAGATTCTGCAGAAATAGAGGCGATTTACCTCAATGGCGGAAAGGCGTACGAGCTTTTTATAAAATATTGCAGACCATCGATTCAAGAGATTGAACCGGCGCTTGTGAAGCTTCCCTCGACGAGTCCGGCGAATGCGGCATGGAAGCTCGACAGGCTGACGGAGGCGTGGCGGACTGCATTGGCATTATATTTACAAAAGTTTTGAGAAAGGGCAACAGGTAATCATGGGATATGAGACAGACATTATGAATGGATTTGACGTGTATTGCAGGGAAAAGCGGAGTGCAATCGCCGAATTATCCAATGAAGAGCAGAAGGCAAGTCAGGAGAAGGTGCTTGTGGCAAGATCCCTTCTGCACCGCGAGGCACAGCAGATGGCGATGATTTATGCAGAACAGGCGGACAGCAATTCCGATCCGTTTTGGGAGTTACAGGAGGCGACAGTGGCAGCGCTCTGTGCCGGGCTTGAGGACACCTCTTTTAATAAGTGGAAGGTAAACTTGACCGATACAGTCATTCAGGTGCTGGCAGCAGAACAGATGAAACGCCTTCCGCGGCTCTCAAAGGCATACGAGAAAGTGCTCGACAGTCTTGATATTGACTTTTCGGATATTGAGGAGGAGCTCAAATCAGTCTTTGAGCCGGAATGTATTTATAATACACTTGTACTGCTAGTCACCGCAGTTAAGAATTACTGTGAATTTCTGTTAGGCATATATGAAAAGCAAAAAGATGGAAGATAATCTAAAAGGAGTGCGGGCAGCCATGCAAAATGATCAGCAGAAAAAGTACCGGACCAGGAGCAAGGACGCAATCATGACGTATTTGGAGATGCACAGGGAGCATAGTTTCAGTGTCTATGATGTCAATGCGTACATGCAGGAAAAAGGGATACAGGTCAATCTGACTACGATATACCGTAATCTGGACAAGCTTACAGAGAGCGGCGAGGTTCTCAAGTATAAGACGGCGGAGGACGAATGCTGTCGCTACCAGTGTGCAAAGCCGCATGCACACTGCCATGAACATATTCATATGCAGTGCAGGTCATGCGGAAAGATTCTCCATCTGGAATGTGAGTTTATGGAGGAAATCATCCGGCATCTGTATGACCATCACAGATTTACGCTGGAATGTTCGGGCTCTGTACTGATGGGAATGTGTGAGGTATGTCAGCAGGAAAATAAACAGTGTCAGGTATTACAGGAGAGCAAAGGAGTATAAAGATAATGGAAATGTGGGATATTTACGACAAAGACAAGAAGCGCACCGGACGCACAATGAAAAAGAATGACTGGCGCTTAAAGGAGGGGGAGTATCATCTGACAGTTCTTGGCATTGTAGCGCATACAGACGGCAGATTTCTGATTACGAGACGGGTCATGACCAAGGCGTGGGCGCCCGGCTGGTGGGAGGTATCCGGCGGAGCATGTCAGGCGGGAGAGGATTCGAAGGACGCGGTTCTCAGGGAAGTCCGGGAAGAGACCGGACTTGACGTGTCCGGCTGGGACGGCGGTTATCTGTTTAGCTACAGGCGGGAGAATCCCGGTGAGGGAGACAATTATTTTGTAGATATCTATCGTTTTTGCGGCGATTTTGATGAGGCAGATCTTCGGTTGCAGGAGGAGGAGACTGACGGCTGTATGCTTGCTACGTTAGAGGAAATTCAGGCGATTGCGGCACAAGGTATTTTCCTGCATTATGACAGCATCAAGCGTGCGTTTGAGATGCCAGTTACAGGATGCGGCAATCAGAGAAACGAAAACAGCAAATAAAAAATAGGATAAAAGGAGAGAAAAACAAAGATGAAAAAATGGTTTAACAGCATGATGGGGCTTTTGATTGGGACAGCAGTATTCTTGGCAGCGCCGGTGATGGAGACAGCGGCGGCAGCGTATTCTGTGACAGCGGCAGAAGCAGTGTTGTACACAAATGACAATACGGTGCTCCTATCGGATGCGGACGACACTGCGGTGGTGCTTCCTGAGGTGGCAGCGGATCTTCCGATACAGGTGACAGGCATTACAAGCAATGGATATTTCCAGATTGCACTGGATGGACAGACTTTTTATATTCAGGGGATAGGTCTGAGCGCTGCCAAGGCAGACAATCAAGTATACGATACTATCATAGCGCAGAAGGCAGTGTTTCCTGAGGGAATGCACTGGACAAATGACAACTACTATGAATGGAAAGGCGGTACATACACGGGCGGCTTCGGCTGTGCAGGGTTTGCGTTTGCAGTCAGCGATGCGGCATTTGGGGATACAAGAGCGCAGATTCACAAGGATTACACCAATATCAGAGTGGGCGATATTCTGCGCGTGGACAATGATTCACACTCCGTGATCGTGCTTGAAGTGCGGGAAAATTCAGTCATTGTGGCAGAGGGGAATTACAATGCCTCCATACACTGGGGAAGAGAGATTCCGAAAGCACAGTTGATAGACCCATATAGTTATATCATGACTAGATACTGATTTATAGGAACTGTTCATAATTTATTTATAGGAGGATGAAAGATGGAAAAAATAACAAGCTTTACAATCGACCATATCAAATTGCAGCCGGGCGTGTATGTTTCGAGAAAAGATCAAGTTGGTGACAGCACGATCACAACCTTTGATCTTAGAATGACATCACCGAATGAAGAACCTGTGATGAACACCGCTGAAGTACATACGATCGAACATCTGGCTGCTACTTTTTTGAGAAATCACGAAAATTTTGGCAGTAAAACTATTTATTTTGGACCTATGGGCTGCCGCACAGGCTTTTACCTGCTTCTTGCGGGTGATTACGAATCAAAAGATATTGTGCCGCTGATGATCGAACTGTATGAGTTTATCCGGGATTTCAAGGATGAAGTTCCGGGAGCAGGCCCCAAGGACTGCGGCAATTATCTTGACATGAATCTGGGCATGGCGAATTATCTTGCGGCAAGATTTCTGGACAACGTATTGTATAAGATTGATGAAACGCGGCTGGTGTATCCAGAATAAGAATGCGTGCATATAGTATCATAAAACCCATAAGGTGACACCGATGGACAATACTTTCTTGACACAAATTACGAATGGGACGATCGAGGATGTGGAGACTGGAAGGAATGGCTCTTTCGTCCTCGTCTCCTACAGAGACTGCCCAAACTGCGGCATGGACAATCAGACCATACGGCTGAATGTCAGCAATAACACTGTGATACTGGATGAAAATCACAATCGGATTCCGCTGAGAACGTTGCAAAAAGGCATGACTGTGAATGCGGCATTTTCCAATGCGACGACAAGGAGCATCCCGCCTCAGGCAGCGGCGTATGTCATACAGATCGTAGGAAGAGCGCTTCAGGAGGAGGTAACTGTAGGCAGAATTGTTGATGTGGACAGACAAAACAGAAGTTTTACGACGATCAGCGACGGCAGGCTATCGTCTGTCGTGCGGTATAACCTGGCAGAGGATGCGCAGATTTTAAACAACTTTGGCAGACCGATGAATTTTGCGAATCTAGTTCCCGGTCTGAGAGTAAGAGTGCGTCATGCCGCGTTTATGACAATGAGCATTCCGCCGCAGACCACCGCGTTTGAAGTTCGGGTAATCTGAGCGTAGTTTCAGAGCGATGTCCTTTTTCTTTACAGTATATAAATCCTGATTTATCAGCTTGCAAAAGCAGGCAGATGGGCGTTCGCGTGAAGAAAAAGGACATTCAGTCTGTTTGTTGACACATCTGATGCGACAGCTGAGATCCTAAGTTATGGCTGCCGTTTCCTGCATATTTTGGCAGTCTTTTTTCCGTTTCTTTACATGTTATATATTATGCGTGCTGCTCTTCAAGGCATCAACAATGCGGTGGTCCCCATGCTTTCGAGCTTTGCACAACTGGCGATGCGTCTTTTGTGTGCGGTGGTCCTGACGCAGTTTATCGGAAGTGATGGTATTTTCTGGGGCGAGGTATCAGCGTGGCTGTTTGCAGATGTAATTCTTTTTGCGGTGTATTGGAAACAGATGAAAAATTAAGTGCGTGAACGGATTATCTGTGATATATTGTATATACATACCATTCTGTTATACTGAATGCAGATGGTAATGTTTTCTT
Organism: uncultured Lachnospiraceae bacterium; assembly: GCA_947174615.1. Classification (GTDB taxonomy): domain Bacteria; phylum Bacillota; class Clostridia; order Lachnospirales; family Lachnospiraceae; genus COE1. The sequence goes on along the minus strand of CAMWJQ010000043.1, from coordinate 5,345 downwards.
AGCTTTTGGATACAGTGAACCAAGATACAGAAACAAGGAGGGATTTCGTGGAACAGTCAGCTTTTGAAAAAATATACGAAGTTGTCCGGCAGATTCCTTATGGACAGGTTGCAACCTATGGACAGGTCGCGGCGCTTGCAGGAAATAAGCGGTGGGCAAGGGTAGTGGGGTATGCCCTGCACGCAAACCCAGATCCAGACCAGATCCCATGTTACCGCGTTGTCAATAAGGAGGGCAGAGTGTCCGACGCATTTGCGTTTGGCGGTGGAAACCGTCAGGTGGAACTGCTTTTGGCAGAAGGCGTCTCATTTGTGGATGGCTGCGTGGATATGAAGCGTTGTCAGTGGGAGAAACCCTTGTATTAATCAGTTAAGGAGCAGTGTACTATGATCTATTTATCCCATTTTTCATTCCCGGACAGGGAGAGGGAGTATGACTTTACTATGGGGCAGAAACGCACCTGTTATGACACGGTTTATCCCTTTCTGATACTTTCGGCGCATCAGCTTAAAATGCTTGATTTTGAGCCGGTTACAATCCTGTATGGCGGAAATGGTTCAGGCAAGACGACTGCGCTCAATGTTATTGCGGAGAAGCTCGGACTTGCGCGCGACACGTTGTATAACCGTTCTAATTTTTTCGAGGATTATACGAAAATATGTTCGTTTGAGACGGTTCGGAAAATCCCAAAAGACAGCAGAATTATAACAAGTGATGATGTGTTTGACTTTATGCTCAACCTGCGCTGCATCAATGAAGGAATAGACCAGAGGCGCGAAGAGCTGTTTGAGGAATATCAGGAGGCAAAATATGCGAAATTCCAGATGCACTCGCTGGAGGATTATGAGCGGCTCAAAAAGATCAATGCGGCGCGCCGCAATACACAGTCAAAGTTTGTGCGCGGCAGCCTGCAGGATAACGTCAGGGAGCACTCCAATGGAGAGAGCGCATTTCTCTATTTTGCTGATAAAATAAAAGAAAACGGTCTGTATCTGCTCGACGAGCCGGAGAACAGTCTGTCACCGGAAAAGCAGCAGGAGCTGCTGCGCTTTTTGGAAGATTCGGTCCGCTTTTTCAAATGCCAGTTTGTGATTGCGACACATTCTCCTTTTCTGCTCTCTATGAGAGGGGCAAAGATTTATGACTTGGATGAGGAGGTGGCAGACGTAAAACGCTGGACAGAGCTTAACAATGTGCGGGCGTATTATGCATTTTTTAAGAAATATGAGCGTGAATTTGAAGGATGAAATAAAAGTGCAGAACAGGAAAGGAAAATAAAACAGTGGTGGATGATGCAAAGAGAGCAAATATCATACAAATTACAGATTTTTGTGCACCGGAGCTGGACGTATATGCCAGACTGACCGAAGGACAGCTCCTAAACCGCCATGAACCCGAGAAAGGAATGTTTATTGCAGAGAGTCCGCGCGTCATTGAGAGAGCGCTTGATTACGGATGTGTTCCGGTTTCTATATTAATAGAAACAAAACAGATAGAAGCACAGGGAAAGGACATTATCGCACGCTGCGTCGGGATTCCTGTCTATACAGCGGCGTTTGACGTGCTGACACAGATTACAGGATATAAGCTCACGCGTGGTATGTTGTGTGCGATGTACCGTCCCGCGCAGAAGTCTGTAGAAGAGGTATGTGCAGGTGCGCGCAGAATCGCAGTGCTTGAGAATGTGGTGAATCCTACCAATGTCGGTGCAATTTTCCGCTCCGCGGCAGCGCTTGGCATGGATGGTATTGTGTTGACGCCTGCGTGCAGCAATCCGCTTTACCGACGTGCAATCCGTGTGAGCATGGGAACCGTGTTTCAGATTCCGTGGGCATTTTTGCCGGAGGGATATCGAATCAGCCAGCTTCATGCGTTAGGTTTTAAGACAGTGGCGATGGCGTTGAAAGAAGATTCGCTGCGCATGGACGCACCGCAGATGGCACAGGAGCAGAGACTCGCCATTGTACTTGGCACAGAGGGGGACGGACTTGCGGCAGAGACGATAGAAGCCTGTGATTTTACAGTGCGGATTCCAATGGCACCAGGCGTTGACTCCCTGAATGTGGCAGCGGCAAGTGCAGTGGCGTTCTGGCAGTTCGGGACTGTGCGCGATCGGGGTGTTTAGAAACAAAAGAAAGAAGAAGGAGATTTTGACGATGGAATTAGTTCAGTATTTTAAGGGTATCATTGATGAGGACAGATGTGCGGTTGTCATCTGTAATCTGTCACATGAGATAATTTATATGAATCCGGCTGCATCTGTACGCTATGAAAAACAAGGCGGACAGGCGCTTGTGGGGCAAAGCCTGCTGGACTGCCACAATCCGCAGTCTGTCGAGATGATAAAAAAGGTGGTATTGTGGTTTGGAGAGAGCGCAGACCATAACAGAATCTATACATTCTACAACGAGAAAGAAAATAAGGATGTCTATATGGTTGCACTGCGGGAAGCGGATGGAACGCTGATTGGATATTACGAAAAACATGAGTACAGAAATAAAGAGACAGCGGAAAAATATAACTTTTAATTTATCTTTTGACGAGGTGAGGGCAGCAAGATGATCGTTAGAAAACATTATCGTTTCACAGGCAGAGTGCAGGGAGTCGGATTTCGCTATCGGGCAAAATATGCTGCAAATGGCATGGGAATCACAGGCTGGGCAAAAAATGAGTATGACGGTTCAGTCGAGATGGAGGTACAGGGGGCAGAGGAAGCTATCAACAAAATGCTGGTGATGATCAACAAGAGCGACTATATCGTGATTGAATCCATTGAGTCCTATGAGATTCCTATTGAGGAAGGCGAGCATTCTTTTTATGTCGTATAGTTTTTCTGTTAGAAAGGAGTTATCGTATTGACACATATAGAGAAAGCAACGGATTTTTTAATGCAGGAATTTCATTGTTCTCAGGCGCTTGTCGGGGCTTTTGCTGAAGAGTTTGGTTACAATCTCAAGAATGTAATGAAGATCAGTACCTGTTTTGGCGGCGGTATGCACCGGGGAGAGATCTGTGGCTGTATCACGGCAGCTGCAATGGTATTTGGCATGGCATTCGGACTGTATGATCCGCAGGATAAGGAATTGGAGTCTTTCGGTTATAAAAATGCAGATGTATTTTATGATCGTTTCCGTGAGCGGATGGGTGGAAAGACATGCTGTAAGGAGATTTTGGGAAAAGATTTCTCCAAGCCGGAGGAGCTTGCTTCGATTCGCAGAGAGGGACTGGTGAAAAAAGTGTGTCCTCATGTCCTGCAAGTCAGTATAGAGATCATAGAGGATATGCTGAAACAGTGCGAAGAGGAAGGCGGATATGTCCGCCTTGACGCTGCTGCACTTGCGGAGACGGAGAAGATACAGACTGTGATTCGTAGTGTGAGCAGACAGAACAGATTTCGCAAAAACGTGCATGAACTGCTTCTCTCTTCGGATAAAAAAATCGGTTTCATACAATTTGATGTCAGACGGTTTAAGATTATCAATGACCTGTACGGAGAAAAATTTGGTGATGAGGTGTTGTTTTTTATCAAGGACAACCTCAAAGAATTGTGTAATGACAGACAGTTCTATCTGAATCTTCGCAGTGATGTGTTTATGATTGTCACAGAATATGAGTCAGACAAAGAATTGATGCGCTTTATCCAGAATATTGAGGAGCGGTCTGCCTTTTTTAAAGGAGTTAAGCTGCAGCTTGCTTTCGGTGTTTATTCTGTTGATGACAAGGAGATGGAGATTCGTCAGATGGAAGATCGGGCGTCAATGGCGAGAGCAGCAGCGAAAGAAAACGTCGTGTCCAATGTGATCTTTTATGAGGAACAATTCAAGGAACTGCTCTATACACGTAAATTTATAGAAGAAAATATGCATGCCGCTGTCGATGAAAAGCAGTTTAAGATGTATTTGCAGCCAAAATACAGCATTTCGCGTGGTAAAATTATCGGTGCGGAGGCGCTTGTGCGCTGGATTCATCCAGAAAAAGGCATGATCTATCCCAATGAGTTTATTCCGGTAATTGAGGAAAATGGGTTTATCAAGATGGTGGATTATTATATCTGGGAGGAGGCAAGCAGTTTTATCCGAAAGTGTATGGATAGTGGTATTAAGGATTGTCCTGTGTCAGTTAACGTGTCACGCCATCATCTAAAGACGATGGAGTTTGTGCAGGTATTGATGGAGGATATCAAAAAGCATCAGATCGAACGCGCGCTCTTAGAGCTTGAAATCACAGAAACTGCAGGCGACGAGCAGATTGGACAGATGGCAATGCGGCTAAAAATGAACGGTTTCACCCTGCTGATGGATGATTTCGGCAGCGGATATTCTTCCTTAAATGTGCTGTTGGAAACACCGTTTGACGTGATTAAGCTGGATAAAAAGTTTATGGACAATATGATGGCATCTGACAAGGGGAAATTGATCCTGGAACATATGGTTTCTATGTCACAGGAGTTAGGGCTTGGACTTTTGGCGGAGGGAGTGGAGACCAAAGAACAGGTGGATCTTTTGGATAAAATTGGCTGTGACTACGTTCAGGGATATTATTTTGCAAAACCTATGCCACAAGAAGAATTTTTTGAACTGTTGAAAAAAGACAGGGGAATATAGGAGGAGAAAACAATGGTAAAGCATGTGATTTTATGGCAGTTAAAAGACGAATTATCAGACGAGGAGAAGAACAATGTAAAGGCGGGCATCAAGACAGGGCTTGAGGCGCTCAAAGGTAAGATTTCCGGTCTGATCGACATTAAAGTAGAAGTAGAGCCACTGGCGTCCTCCAATGCAGATGTGATGCTTGACTCTACATTTGAGAATGAGGAGGCACTAAAAAACTATGCAGTCCATCCAGAACATGTCGCGGTGGCAGATGGCAAGGTACGTCCCTATACGAAGACAAGAGTTTGTATGGATTTTAATCAAGGCTGATTTGCAGGAGAAATATACAATAAAAAGCTGTTGTTAAGTAGAATTATGTATAAAAATGACAAAAACGCCTTCTTTTAGAAATTATTCTAAAAAAGTACTTGCTTTTTATAAAAAACTGTTGTATGATTTAATAGCTGTCAGCGATATAGAAAAGCAGACGGCAGAATATAACAGTTATGGCTCGTTGGTCAAGCGGTTAAGACGTCGCCCTCTCACGGCGAAAACAGGGGTTCGATTCCCCTACGAGCTGTTGACTGTTTCAAACAGCCCAACCCAATATAACGCTGCAAATACAAAATAATTGGTATTGCGGTGTTTTTGTTTTATTTTAGTATTTTATTACTTTTTCAGGCGACGCTGTATGAGTGGCAAATAATATTTTGAAAATATGAAAAAAATGGTAACGATTACTAATATTATATG
>CAMWJQ010000042.1 GCA_947174615.1 uncultured Lachnospiraceae bacterium | reverse complement strand
TTTTTTCAATTTCATCATTATGCTCAAATCTGGCGTGGGTGTGAAAAGTAACCATATCTCCGTTTTCGACAAAAACACCTTGATTTTTCTCAACTTTTTACTATAAACCTATCTGTTTACAATGTGTTCATAAAGCTTGCGTTAACCGTGACTGCCACCGACAGCTGCATTGACAAACCGTCGAAATATTGTATAATGAGGCATGATATCACCAAGTCTTTAGACTGGATTTTCACACGGCAAATTTGTGCCTGCGCCCAAATTCGCAGGCATTGGCAAGAATGGGGGATTTTTATGAAAATATATCTTGCACCCATGGAGGGTATCACGACCTATATCTACAGAACTGCCTACCATCATTATTTCGGCAGCATCGACAAGTACTTCACGCCGTTTATCGCCAGCAAAAAAATGAACCGCCGGGAACTGAACGAGATCCTGCCTGAACACAATCAACATTTGGACGTCGTGCCGCAGATTCTGACAAACCGCGCAGAAGAGTTTATACAGATTGCGAATAAAATTGCTGAATACGGCTACCGGACCGTGAATCTCAATCTCGGCTGTCCTTCCGGCACCGTGGCTGCCAGAAAACGCGGCGCAGGGTTTTTGGGCGTCCCTGAGGAGCTGGACCACTTCTTATATGAAATCTACGAGAAGTCTCCTGTCAGCATATCCATCAAGACAAGAATCGGTGTCGAATCGGCTGCGGAATGGGCTGCAATTCTTGACATCTATCAAAAATATCCCGTTGCGGAACTGATTATCCACCCGCGCCTGCAGCGAGAATTTTATCAATTCAAACCGCACGAGGATGCCTTTGAAGCCGCTGTGTCGGCTCTGCCTGAGACGCCTCTGTGCTATAACGGCGATATCGTCTCCGCTACAGGCTATGAAAACCTGCTCAACCGGCTGCCGCAGACGGACTGTATCATGATCGGGCGCGGTATCCTCAAGAATCCAGCGCTGCCTGCACAAATCCGTCATACTGCCCTGTCAGGCAGCCCTGCGGATACTGCTGTATCCTCATGCCAGCCATTATCCAAAGAAACCCTCAAAGCCTTCCACGATGAAGTCTTTGAGGGTTATGCTGCCCAAATGCCGGGGGAGACGCCTACACTTTTCAAGATGAAGGACTTGTGGACGTATCTCAGTGAGAGCTTCGCCGCTCCTGACAAGCACTTAAAGAAAATCCGCAAAGCATCGAATTACACGGACTATAAGATTGCGGTCAATCACCTTTTTCGGACGTGCGAACTTTGTCCTTCGCCCTCCAGTCCATAATCTGATCCAGCCTTTTCTTGTATGCCGCCTCCTGCCCCTGTGTGGTCGGCTGATAGTACTGTCTGCCCAGCAGGGAGTCCGGAAGGCACTGCATATGCGTGAGTTTCTCCTCTGTATCATGGGCATACTGGTATCCTTTTCCATAATCCAGCGCGCCCATCAGCTCTGTGACCGCATTGCGTATCACAAGCGGCACCGGTTCGGCAAGCTGCTCTACAGCATCCAGTTTGGCATGTTCATATGCCATGTAGAGCGCATTTGACTTCGGCGCAAGCGACATGTATACAACTGCCTGTGTCAAGTGCACACTGCACTCCGGCATACCGATAAAATGGCACGCCTGATATGCTGCCACGGCAACCGAAAGCGCCTGCGGGTCCGCAAGACCCACGTCCTCACTCGCAAAGCGCGTCACCCGTCTTGCCACATACAGCGGATCTTCCCCCGCTTCCAACATGCGGGCAAGCCAGTACACTGCGGCATCCGGGTCCGAATTACGCATGGATTTATGCAGCGCGGAAATCAGATTATAGTGCTCCTCTCCCTTTTTATCATATAATAAAGACTTTTTGGCAGTACACTGCTCTAATGTTTCACTCGTGACCGTGACTGCCCCATTTTCGTCAATCTCTCCGTTCAGGACCACCATTTCCAGCGTTGACAACGCAGTTCTTGCATCTCCGTTTGCGAAGGCTGCAATCGCGCGAAGCATGTCATCAGATATATACACCTGCTGCATGCCAAAACCCCTGTCGTCCGTGAGCGCACGAGACAGCAGCATCGTCAGCTCCTCCTGTGTGAGCGCATGAAGCACAAACACCTTGCACCGCGACAAGAGCGCGCTGTTTATCTCAAACGACGGATTTTCGGTTGTCGCGCCAATCAGAATAATGCTTCCCTTTTCTACAAAAGGCAGAAAAGCGTCCTGCTGTGCTTTGTTAAAGCGATGGATCTCGTCCACAAACACGATTGTCCGCTCCCCAAAGCGGCGGTTCTGCTCTGCCTGTTCCATCACCGTGCGGATTTCCTTGATGCCGCTTGTCACCGCGGAGAAATCAATAAAGGCTGATTTCGTCCTGCCTGCGATAATCCGTGCCAGCGTTGTCTTACCCACGCCCGGCGGTCCCCAGAATATCATGGAGGATACCTGGTCACTTTCAATCAAGCGGCGCAGCACCTTTCCCTTACCAAGCAGATGAGTCTGTCCTGCATAGTCTTCCAAAGACTGCGGGCGCAGCCGCGCTGCGAGCGGCTGCGGCAGCTCCCTGTCAAATAGTGTCATCTGTTCCATATTTATTGATCTGATTCTGTCATGATTCGACAGAAGAAACACAGTTATACATCAGCATCGCAATGGTCATCGGACCTACCCCGCCGGGAACCGGCGTGATCGCACTGGTGTGCGGCGCCACTTTCTCATAATCCACATCACCGCAGAGCTTGTTGTTCTCATCCCTGTGGATGCCGACGTCAATGACTACTGCTCCTTCTTTTACATAAGAATCATCCACAAACTTCGGCTTTCCGATTGCCACGACCAGAATATCCGCCTGCTTTGTGATTTCTTTGATATTCTGCGTGCGCGAATGGCAGACTGTGACCGTGCCGTTTTCCCGCAGCAGCAAAAGCGCCATCGGCTTGCCTACAATGTTGCTGCGCCCGATCACGACACAGTGTCTTCCTGCGATTTCGATACCGGAGCGCTTTAGAAGCTGGATAATGCCAAGCGGCGTGCACGACACAAATCCCCTGCTGCCCACGCAGAGCGCACCGACACTCTTCTCATGAAACCCGTCAACATCCTTCTCCGGCGCAATGGTCTGAATCACCTTCTGCTCATCAATCTGTCCGGGCAGCGGAAGCTGTACCAGAATACCGTTGACGTTATCGTCCGCATTCAGCTTTTTCACCAAGTCCAATAGCTCCTGCTCCGTTGTCTCCTCCGGCAGCTCATAGGATAAGGACTCTATGCCGATATAGGCACACGCTTTTTTCTTGTTGCCGACGTACACGCTGGACGCCGGGTCACTGCCCACTTGAATCACTGCCAGACAGATTGTTTTTCCCTGCTCCTTCAGCGCAGATACCTTTTCCTTTAGCTCATCTTTGATCTCCTGCGAAATCTTCTTTCCGTCTATTATCTGAACCATCAAACTGCCTCCTAGTATTTTTTTCAATCAGCTTTTTATTTCTTGCGCAGCACCAGATGCTGTGGCAGACCGTTGACCATAAACGGCTGGTAATCTCCCTGAATCAACGGCTCGATATAATTGATAAATTCATCGGTCACATAGTTGCCTTCTCTGTTTACCCAGTTTCTGGGAACCACCTTCTCATTGTTGGCAATGCGGTGCACGTCATAGATGCCCGCAGCGCTCATATAGGGATCGTCAGACACGCGGTCAATAACGACCATCTTGCCCGTGTCGCCCTCGTCGGCTGCCTTCACAGCGGCGCCGCCGACCATAAATGCCTCGTTGACATCAACGCGCGACGCCATGTGCGACGCACTTCGCTGCAATGTCGAAAATTCAATGCTCCGCGTCTTGCAGCCAATCTCTGCGCCCAGATATCCCGCCAGATAAGCAGCGGTTCCCTGCAGCTGCTTGTGCCCAAACGCATCCACATAATCCGCACCGCCCGACAGCTCACAGACATATCTGCCATCGGCGAGCTTGATGCCCTCCGACACTGCGATAATGATGGACTCCTTCTTTTTCAATAGATCCTGTACTTTTTTCAGAAATTTCTCAATATCAAACGGAATTTCAGGCAGATATATCAAATCCGGTCCATCGCACTCCTCTGTCTTTGCCAGCGCTGTCGCTCCGGTGAGCCAGCCCGCGTTACGCCCCATCACCTCGATCACCGTGATCATTGTCTTGTGGTAGGTCAGTCCCAGCGCGTCTCGAATCACTTCTTTGGTCGATGCCGCGATATATTTTGCAGCGCTTCCAAAGCCGGGTGTATGGTCTGTCAGCGCAAGATCATTGTCAATCGTCTTCGGCACGCCCAGAAACTTTTGCGTGTGGCCTTTCAGGATCGCATAGTCTGACAGCTTCTTGATGGTATCCATCGAGTCATTGCCGCCAATGTAAATAAAGGTCTCAATATCCAGTTTATCCAGTATGTTAAAAATCTTGTCATAGATATCAGGATTCTCATGGATATCGGGAAGCTTATAGCGGCAGGAACCCAAAAATGCCGACGGTGTGCGCTTTAACAGTTCAATATCCATATCGGAATGAATCTGCGTGGACAGATCCACATACTGCTCATCCAGAAATCCCTGAATACCGTGCAGCATACCATACACCTTGTGGAATCCTCGCTCTTTTGCAGTCTTGTACACCCCTGCCAGACTGGAGTTGATGACCGATGTCGGTCCTCCTGACTGTCCTACGATGATGTTTCTTTTCTTAGCCATTGTTGTTGCCCTCCTTCTTGATCTATCTCTATTCCTAACACGTTGCCCCGCCTACGACTGTCTTCTTCAAAATCTCTTCACGGTCTATCGCATGATGCAGCAGCTTTTCCTGCACATACTCAAATCCCAGCCTGTCTATTGTGTCTGCAAAACGTTCCCCTGAAAGTCCCTCATCGCGGAAAAACAAAATTGCGCGCTCTGCCAGATCAATCACTTCCTCCTCGGATGTAAACAGCTTATCGAGCATATGCCCCTGCGCCACCTTCTTGCCCCAGCGACCGCCGATGTAGATCCGATATCCGCCTGCGGACTCATTGACTGCGCCAAACGGGCACTTGCTGACACAGCGTCCGCAGTGATTGCACACCTCTGCGTCAATCTGTATCTTTCCGTCCTGCATCTGTGCGACATGAATCGGGCATCCCTTCTCCACCTGACACACTTTGCAGCCACGGCACTTGGAAAGATCCATCTCCGGCACACGCTGACCCACGATGCCAAGGTCATTCAGATCTGGTTTTACACAATTATTCGGACAGCCGCCGACAGCAATCTTGAACTTGTGCGGCAGTGAGACATTCTGATAGCCCTTGTAATACAGGTCATGCAGCTTCTGTGAGAGTGCAAATGTGTCAATCAAACCATATTGGCAAGTCGTCCCCTTGCAGGAAACCACAGGGCGCACTTTAGAACCTGTCCCGCCTGTCTCTAGCCCCGCCTCTGCCAGAAATGCGCGCACATCATCAATGCTGTCATACGGCACTCCCTGGATTTCCAGTGTCAGGCGCGTGGTCATCGTCACCTCGCCCGTGCCAAACTTTTCTGCCGCCTCGGCAATCTTTTTCTGTTCATCTGCCGTAATCTTGCCGTTTCTCGTGATGACACGCACATTAAAGATATCGTCATAACGCTTATCCTGCAGGCAGCCAAGACCCTTCACGCGCTTGATGTCCTCCGGCGAGAGCTTCCTGCCATTGCGCGGTACGCTGACCTCGTTAAAGGTGATACCACCCTCCAAAACAAGGGTGTTCGTGTAGCCGAGCGCTTTCAGACGGTTCTGCAAAAAGTATCCCCGCTTGCCCTTTGCGCACACCAGCAGCAGCTTTGCATCCTTGTCCAGCCCTTCTATTGGTTCCGTGACTGCCGCAAGATTGATCCAGCGCGCATTCGGGATGGACGGCGCCGGCAGCGCATCCAGCACGGTATAATCCTTTGCTGCACCGGAGACATACTCCGCCGGACTCATACTGTTGATCACGCCGTCCAGCTTGTTCTCCAGTATGTAACATGCTGTGACAAACGGATGGATTGCCGTGGAGAACGGCGGCGCATAGGCAAAATCCATCGTGTCAAAGTCCTCTAACTTCATCCCTTGATACATACCTGTCACCGCGATATCAACCATCTTATCAACTGCCCCTGCGCCGAACACCTGTATGCCAAGCAGCCTGCGGCTCTTTGCCTCTGCGGTGAGCTTGACGATAAAGGAGGACGCCCCAGGATAATAATGCGCCTTGTCGTCCAGAACGCAGACCACCGATACCGCATCCAATCCCGCCGCCTCTGCCTGCTCCTGCGTCAGACCTGACCTGCCGCCGTTGAGCGCGGGCAGCAGGCGCACGACACCGGTTCCCAGACAGCCGCCATAGCCATTGCCCTGGTTATGCAGCTTCTTTGCCATTGCGCGGGCTGCGAGATTGGCTGTCGATCCCATCGCGGACCACTGCGGCTTGCCGGTCAGTGCATTTTTGACCATCGCACAGTCTCCAACCGCATAGATATCCGAAAGGTTTGTCCGCATTTCCTCATCCACCAGCACAGTCCCTTTGAACATCTCAATCCCTGAATCCTTTAGGAACTCTGTAGCCGGGCGCACGCCAATCGCAAGGATCACAATGTCCGCCTGCAATGTGCCTGCGTCAGTACTGACACGCTCTACATGGTCTCCTCCATAGATGCCCTTGAGACTCACAGAAGTCAGCACGCGCATCCCGCCCGCTTTGAGCTGACGCTTGGCATATCCAGCCATATCCCCGTCGAACGCATTCGGCATAATCTGCGGCGCGGCGTCGATCACAGTCACGTCCATCTTCATCGCCGCAAGATTTTCCGCCACTTCAAGCCCGATAAATCCAGCGCCGCACACCACGGCGCGACGGCAGTTATTCTGCTCTGCATACGCACGGATTGCCACGGCATCATCCGGCGTGCGCACACAAAATGCCCCCGCCAGCCCCACACCGTCCACCGGCGGTACAAAGGGCGCTGCCCCGGTCGCAATAATCAGCTTGTCATAATTTTCCGTAAAGCTGCTGCCATCTGTGCGGCGGATGGATACCTGCTTGGCGCTGCTGTCGATACCGACTGCCTCGCAGCCCGTCTGCACCTGCGACGGCAGTTATTCTGCTCTGCATACGCACGGATTGCCACGGCATCATCCGGCGTGCGCACACAAAATGCCCCCGCCAGCCCCACACCGTCCACCGGCGGTACAAAGGGCGCTGCCCCGGTCGCAATAATCAGCTTGTCATAATTTTCCGTAAAGCTGCTGCCATCTGTGCGGCGGATGGATACCTGCTTGGCGCTGCTGTCGATACCGACTGCCTCGCAGCCCGTCTGCACCTGCGCCCCCGTCAGCCCCGCATACTTTTCCGGTGAATTGACAATCAGTTCGTCCCTTGTGGCAATGTCTCCGCCAATGTAATAAGGCAGTCCGCACCCCGCATAGGAAATGTCTGTACTTTTGGTAAAAATGACTACTTCAGACTGCCTGTCAAGACGCTTGAGCTTCGCCGCAGCCTTTGTTCCAGCTGCCACACCGCCTAAAATCACATACTTCATCGCTTAACCTCCTCGTCATAATAGATATCTGATGTATTTACATATACTATAGTATAGTGCAGTTTGCCGGACTTATCAATAATATTTATGCAAAAGTTGTGGAACTTCGTTACAGTTCGTTACTTTTCACACCTACGCCAAAGTAGTGGAAATCATGCGGCAAATCTCCGAAAAAATTTAACCCGCTCAATGCGCCGTGTCACGAGTGAGTCCCCAGCTGCTGCTTAATCTGCGTCGAACTGATTCCCTGCGTGTATTCAAAAAATTCCATATTGGAGCCGACTGCGCGCAGCTGTGCCAAATCCCGGTCCCAATCCGGTCCATGATCATTTCCTGAGAAATGACAGTCGAAATGATACAGATTCCACGCGTCGATTTTCTTGGTATTGTGAAAGTCCACAGGCACGACCTCATCGACCTCGCGAACTGCCGCTACAATTGCCGCACGCTGCTCATAAGGAATGTGGGGTCTTTTGTGCTTAAAGTGCTCTACCAGCTCATCTGTCAAAACGCCTACAATCAAATGCTCACACCGCTGTTTGGAGCGCCGTATCAGATTCAGATGCCCTACATGAAACAGGTCAAAGACTCCCGGCACATACCCAATCTGATATGGCTTGGTCCCTGCGGCTGCATCTGACGGACGCCCGGAAGGATCCCCCTTCTGCAGTGCGCTCGAATCCGCTGCGGACGCCTCCATCTGAAACACTTTCACAGACGGCGCCGCGCTGTTGAGTCTGTCCACATTGCGCTGCATCCGCGCGCTGTCAGGATATGCCCAGCCATAGAATGCCCTGTGCGCCGCATGTCTGCGCACCTCGCCCAGAAAGCGGTCCTCTTCTTCTCTAAAAATCTGCCAGAGCGCCTCCATCTCGTACTTTTCCTGAAAATAGCGAAGAGGAATATACTGCTCTGCGCGCTCTGTAAAGCAGTAGATATAATGCACTGCACGAAACAGCGCATACTTTGCAGGATAGTTTTCACGCACAAACTCCTGGTCAAAATAGACAAGCGCCCCACCCCGGTAAAAGCAATTCAGCGGAATCAGCTCCATATACACCTTCTGCAAAATGGGTCCCCACGGCAGATGCCCGGTATCCTCTGTCAGCAGCATATTTTTCGAAGCCTCGACCTCTTCCGAAGAACGAAGGATATTCCGCCATAACTGTTCAACAATCTCCTTGACCTGCGCCGGGTCCTGTGCAATGATATCCTTGATATAGTTCGAGAGCATTGGCAAATGCACGCGCGGCATGGTAATCCTTCCTTTATCTAATGTCTGCGGCACAATGTCGAGTCCATGCGCTGCGAGATCCTGCACGTTTGCACACAGCTGCTGCATATTTTGTGTTCCTTCTATATATAAAGGAATCTTTGCCACGCTGTCATCCTCGTAAATAACTGTCGCAAAGCTCCTTTCCTTACCGCGGTCTGTGGATACGGCAGCGTAAATAACCTTCCCAAGCCTATTCAAATATTCGGACCGATTCTTCACAGATTCACTATTTTCGGTTACAGGCATCTTCGCGCGGTTGTCTAAAGATTCGATGTCCACAGATTCATTATTCTCAGCGCCATGATACACAGCCTCCACAAGAAATGAATTTGCAAAAAACGGGAATACGTTATTTTTCACCAAATCATCATATAAAAGATTCTCGTTAAAAAGCATGGATACATGGTCCGGATAATAGGGGATCAGCCGTTCCCGCAGATTATTCTCCGGCAGATATGCATCTGTATAAATCAACTGGGGAAGCCTGTAATCTGGCAGCGGATAGTATACTTTTTTGGTTTGAAAACCCGCCCGTTCCCAGATTTCGTCAATCTCTCTGCGCGTGAAGGAATGCGCGCCGCGGTTTCCTTCCGGATACTTGCGGATGCTGTCGAACACCTTTCCTGTATGGATATTTTTCATTCCGGCAAAATAGCGCAGCCCATAGCGGTTGTCTGCCGCTGCCAGAAGGATTCCCCCCGGTTTGAGAAACTGTTGAAGCGACTGTAGATATGACGCATAGGAGTCGATGTCAAACGAGCCCATTCCGGCGCGCTCCAATATCCCCGTCAGAATAAGATAGTCAAATTTCTCCTCAAATGTCATATCGAGGATATCCCCGGCATAAATCGACAGATTGTTCCTGTTCTCATACCGCTTTTGAATAATCTGTGCTCGGTATAGTGACCGCTCTGTCACCGTTACCTCTGCTGCACGCTCGCAGAACAGTCCGGTCAGAGCGCCATAACCGCCTCCTATTTCAAGGATTCTCGCGTCACTGCCAAAATCGTACCAGTTATAGAGCCCTCTGCGCAGCTCACTGAGCGCCAGATACACTGGAAAGCGTCCTTCCTCCTGTATATTATCATTCCCCGAAAAGACATATGCATGTACTGCCTTGTCTGTATCAGAAACTGCTGCCGGATCAATTTCTTTCTTTTTTGCAAAAATCATAGATAGTTCTGCCATATTCTCCCCCTCTATTCCGAATTCCTTCCTATATCAATCTGCCTGCTCTGCTGCTGCCGCTGATACATCAAACGCCTGATCCTCTCCGGCGCCAAAGCGAATCAACTCCACCTTCGTGCTGTCACGCTCCACCAGCATCACCGTCCACAGCTCCTGCGACACATCGCCGATTACGCGGTCATAAGTCACTGCGTGATCGGGTTTTTTGTCCTTGAAATCCTCAACTTTCGTACAGCCCAGTGACACGATCGGAAACAATCTCTCCCTGTAAATCTGGTCCGCATGATTATGCCCGTGAATCCAGCCCAGTACACAGTGCGTCGTGTCCTGCCGCACATACTCTTCCAACACGCCGACAATTTTCTCCCCGTTTCGGATATCTTTGCTCCAATAATGAATCTCCGGAAGTGGCGGCACATGGGAGAATACCAGTACGCGGTAGGCTTGCGGGACGGTTTTCAGCGTCTGCTGCAGCCACAAAATCTCCTCCTCGGAAAAGCCATAGCGCGTCTCCTCGCACTCATCAAAAGAATGAAGAAACACCGCCCGCACGAGCATGTCCTCGAAATCCTTATAATAATACAGCGCATGTCCTTCCCGCACGGCATTGTCACAGCAGTCACTTTGATACAGCCAGTACTGCTCTTCCTTCGTAAACCGTTCCGGGTTGCTCATAAAATAATTGGTATCGTGATTGCCAATCACCATATAAAGCGGCTTTTGCAGTGAGAATAAGTCTTGTTTGACTGCCTGCACATAGTCAGAATTAACCCGCCTGCTAACCATGCCATCCGTCATGTCCCCCAAATGTATGACTCCGTCAAAGGGCGCACGCCTGTCTACCTCCCGAATACAGCATATGGTGTCCTCCCAAGTGCCGTTCACAACATAATGGGAGTCCGTCAAAAGAAGGAAAGCATAAATGCCTCCCTTCTTCTGCGCCGCGCGAAGCTTCGCTGCCGTGTCCTCTATTTCCTCCTGAACCGCCGGATTTTGTAAAATCCCCTCTGCCGGAATGTCCTCGTCATAACCTTGCTGTATCTGTGTACGCTGCCCTGCCTGTGCGGCTTGGGGCTTCCAGCATAGAATGTCATTGATATGCGCCGCCTCCGAGCTGTCAATCGTCCTGTTGTCACGCCTGCGCAGATTTACCCTGAAGTAGCATTCCCGCTCAAAGAGATAGCGATCTCTGTAATATTCATTGGGCTGTACAGCGCTGTCGAATACTGCCCAGCTCTCATTTTTCTGATAGGCATAAGTGTAAATGTAGGTGTCATCCCGCTCCAGCGTGTAGACTGCCACTGCAAACTCATACACGGTGTCCAGCAGCAATAGCTGACTGCCCGGCATCGCCCGGTAAAAGTGCAGCGTTGCCATCCTGTCCGGATGCCCATGCTCCAGCATTCCGGTATAAATCGACAGCCGCACACCCTCCTGTGCCTCTAATAATTCCTGTTTCATTGTTCTGCGTCCTCTTCGATTTTTTCCTCGATATCCTCCACCGGCTTCTTCAATCCTTCGATTGTCAGATGGTTCTTCTCCGCGTAATCCCAGAGAGCCGCATGGATTGCCTCCTCCGCAAGCAAAGAGCAGTGCACCTTGGCAGGCGGCAGCCCGTCAAGCGCTTCCATGACTGCTTTGTTGGTCACTTCGAGCGCTTCCTGGACTGTCTTTCCCTTCACAAGTTCTGTCGCCATGCTGCTTGTCGCCACCGCCGCTCCGCAGCCAAATGTCTTGAATTTCGCTTCCCGAATCACGCCGTTTTCATCTATATCAAGATACATGCGCATGATATCCCCACACTTTGCATTGCCGACAGTTCCTACGCCGCTCGGCTGCTCCATCTCGCCCACATTCCGCGGATTGTTGAAATGGTCCATCACCTTCTCACTGTACATGGTTTCTCTATCCTCCTATTTTTCACGATCCTGCCTCTGCGCCTTAACAAAGTCCTCATACAATGGTGACATGGAGCGCAGACGAGCCACAATATTTTTGAGCGCTTCCACAGTGACATCAATCTCTTCCTTCGTTGTCTCATCCGAAAGCGTCAGTCTCAAGGAGCCGTGTGCAGTCTCATGCGGCAGCCCGATTGCCAGCAGCACATGAGACGGGTCAAGGGACCCCGATGTGCACGCAGAACCAGACGACGCACAGATTCCCTTCTGATCCAGCAGGATCAGCAACGATTCACCTTCGATAAAGCGAAAGCAGAAGTTTGCATTGTTTGGCAGTCTGTTGACCAAATGACCGTTGATCCTGCTGTATGGAATTTCCTCCAGCACTCTTTTTATCAGATAATCCCGCAATGTTGTCTCTTTATCGATGGATTTCTCCATCTGTGCAGCGGCGAGCGCCGCCGCCGCGCCAAGCCCTACAATCCCCGGCGTATTGTGCGTCCCGGCACGGCGTGCACGCTCCTGTGCCCCTCCATGAATCAGGGAGCCCATACGGACCCCTTTTCGAATGTACAAGAATCCAATGCCTTTCGGACCGTGGAATTTATGACCGCTGGCGCTGAGCAGATCGATGTTGAGCGCATCCACATCAAGCGGAATATGACCATATGCCTGCACCGCGTCCGTGTGAAACAAAATGCCGTTTTTCTTCGCAAGTGCACCGATTTCCTTTAATGGCTGTATCGTGCCGATTTCATTATTTGCAGCCATGATTGTAATCAGTGTCGTGTCAGGTCTGATGGCTGCCTCCAGCTCATCCAGCTTTATGGTTCCATTCTCATCTACATTGATATAAGTTACTTCGTATCCATGTTTTTCCAAATACTGACAAGTGTGCAGTATCGCGTGGTGCTCTATCTTGGAAGTGATGATATGCTTTCCCTTCCCTGCAGACGCCTCCGTAGCTGCCCTGACTGCCCAGTTGTCGGATTCGCTGCCGCCTGCCGTAAAATAAATCTCATTGGGCTGTGCCCCGATGAGCGCCGCGGACTGTCTGCGCGCCTCGTCCACCGCCTTTGCTGCGCTGCCCGCAAAACTGTATATGGCTGATGGATTGGCATATTGTTCACAAAAATACGGCTTCATTGCCTCATATACTTCCGCTGAGACGCGAGTCGTTGCTGCATTATCGAGATATATCATTCTTCTTCCTCCTTACATTGGATTCAAACCTGTTTTGCCGCGCTGTCTGCTTTGCTCCGCTCGATTTCCAGAAGATCCTGCAATGTCATCGTATCGACAATGCCGTTGACTGCATCATAGATGCGGCGGTAGATTTCAACCGTGGCGCATCTGCCCTCCCGTTCACAGGAAAGCGCATTCTCCGCAAGGCATTCAACAGGCGCAAGAGAGCCTTCTGTCATTCTGAGAATCATGCCGACCGTGTATTCCGCGGGCGCCTTGACAAGCTGGTAGCCGCCTTGTGCGCCGCGAATGCTCCGCACAGAACCTGCTTTGTTCAGCACCGCGATAATCTGTTCCATATATTTCTCGGAGATCCCCTGTCTCGAAGCAATATCTCTCAGCTTCACGGTCTCCCCGGGATGCCCTGCAAGATCCAGCATGATCCGTAAAGCGTATCTTCCCTTTGTCGATATGGTCATATACCCCCTCCTTCTGTCTATGTATTATTAGGAACTGCCGAAGTCCTAAGGAACTGTTTGTCATAACTATACTATTATATATAACACCTATTTCCTAGGAAGTCAATAGGTTTAGTTGTATTTCATATACTGCCGCCGCGCACAGCACCCCCATCGCCACAGACAGCAGGAGTGTAAGCGCAAACACCTTTCCCCTGCCCTGTTTGTAGAAATTCTGTGCCCTGAGATCCGAAACCGCCTGAGCCAAACCCTGCAGTGCGCACAAGAGCACAGCAAGAACTGCAGCCCCATAGACAGGATACGTCGAATGCTTGCCCGGCGCAGCCTCGTCCACTGCATTTAGCCGCCGAAGCTCAAACCGAAATGTCGTTCCTGCCGAAAGCTCTCCAAGAACATACTTCTCCACAAGCTCCCCCAGCCGTTCTTCCTGAATATCCGACGCACTGACGATACTGCTTTGACTCAGATACTCCTCAAACCATGTCAGTGAGACCTGACGGAAAATGCGCTCGAACAAAATTTCATTCACCACAGGCACTGCCACCGCATCCGCGCTCTGATAGACCAGATTTTCCCGATTTGCGTGCCCGGCAACGTGCTGTGCCGCCAGCGTGTTTGAAAGACTAT
>CAMWJQ010000041.1 GCA_947174615.1 uncultured Lachnospiraceae bacterium | reverse complement strand
GTATGCAGAATCCCCGCAGGCAGATACGCGAAATTTGTGGTCCATGGGGATATGGTGCAGGCTGTCGCGGCGGCGTGGCAGGAAATCTGGAAACTGGATCTGCCGAGAACATTTCAGTGTGATTTTGAGGAATACCAGAACGACAGTATGGATCAGGCAGAAATCCATATCTACATTGGATTAAAAAATCTCTCGAACAATGGATAGCGGGTATATGAAAATGATGTGAAAATACAGGAATAAGTTTTTTGGGACTGCTGATATGAAAGTATCCGCAGTCCTTTTTTGGTTATGATTTCATGGTTTCGATCAGCGCCTGCAGTGCGCGTATCTGCGCATCAGTCAGTCCGTTCGCATCCAGCGCAATTCTGGCGGACTGGATATTGTTCCCCAGCAGATAATCCGTTGAGCAGCGGTACAGACGTGACAGTGCGAGCAGATTTTCTGCACTGGGAGTCCGTTCGCCTGTCTCGTAGCTCGAGACAATGGATGGCGATATGCCAAGCCTGCTTGCAGCTTCCTTCTGTGAAAGATTGCATTTGGTGCGCAGTAACTTTAATTTTTCTGGCAGTCCTTTAATCATTGTAATACACCTCCTGTTTCCATTGTATAGATGTTAAAAACACGCTAGGGGAAGCGAAAACACTTAAAGTGTTGACAGAATACACTCTAAGTGGTATAAAGGTTTTATATTATGCGCGATTGTATTGGAGAATGATTTGCCTGAAAAGGAGAGGCGGGATAGGAGCTGTATACAATTGTCATGAATATTATAAAGGCACCTATATGATATAGAAAGGATGGAGTTGAGATGAACAGAAACAGGATTCAAAAGAGGATTTTATCTGTGATTTTGACAGCGGCTCTCTTATTTTCGGGAACGGATTACGGAAATTTGTCCGTCGTTTCTGCGCAGGAGGGCAGTACAGAGGGAACACTCTTAGTGGAGGAGACAGACAGTTCCCCCGCAGACGGGGGCGCACAGGAGGATGCAGAAGATGCAGATTCCGCAGCAGTGAATGACGAAGATACTGTATTGGAGGAGACGGATCTTGCAGAGGCAGAGTCCATCAGTACCAGTACAGATAACGCAAAAGAGGCGGAGACAGACACTGCGGATACCGATACGGGGAATACTGAAAGTTCGGATATAGATGCTGCGGAGGAGACAGACGCAGCAGCAGAAGAGACAGCGGCAGAGAAGATTCAGACGATAAATGCCGCAGAAAGTGACGCTGAGGCGGAATCGGATGAGATCGAAGAGACAGAGGAAGAGGAGGAAGAGAAGCGTGTAAATGCGGCAGATTCAGGAACATGCGGTGACAATATTCAGTGGATAGTTGAGAATAATGTATTGAAGATTACTGGAAGTGGGCGGATAAATGATTATACACCAAACAGTGGTCTTGAGCCTGCGCCATGGGCTAAATTCGGATATGACAAGATTGAAATAGGTGCAGGTGTAACATATATAGGATCCTATGCGTTTGAACAGTGCAAAGTGAAAGAAATTTCGATTGCCAATACCGTTACGGAGATTGGGGAAGGTGCATTTTATAGTTATGGTGCTGATGACGATACTGAGTATTCCATAGTGCTTCCTGAAAGTGTGCAACAAATAGGTCTAGCCGCTTTTAAGGACTCATTTTTTAAGACAATTACGATTCAGTCTCCGGTCCGTATAGGCGGCTCTGCTTTTGAGCACTTACACAAACTGGAAACGATTGATGTTACATATAGTGATGACGCAGTCGTAGCCGCTAGCACATTTAAATATAGCCAGCTTCTTAAAACGGTGATACTGCGGGGAAATATATCAGAAATAGAAGCCTGTGCTTTTTTAGATTGCAGTGCGCTTGAAACAATAGAGATACCAAATGCAACACCAGACATAGAGGATTGCGAGGCAGGTTATAGTCCTTTTGAGGGATGCGCCAGCTTAAAGGCAATCAAGATTCCTAATGGTTTCAAAAATATAGGAAACAATGCGTTTAATATAGAGGATTCCAGAGTTGATCTTAGCTGCATAAATAATATAAAACTTTCTGACAGCACTGAGAGAATAGGAGAAAGTGCTTTTGGGCAATGCAAGGAACTGACCAATATTACTATTCCCAAAAGCGTTACAACAATAGGCCAAGGCGCATTTATGAGTTCTGGTCTGGAGACAGTTACTTTTGAGGCACGCGAAGAGGGAGCTAAGCTGACGATAGGGTCAGATGCTTTTGGTTCGACAAATTTAAGCATGATAGAGATTCCCGATGGTTCGACAGTAGAAATCGGAGCGTTTAGATCCATATCAGACTCACTGAAGAAGGCAGTCGTCGGCGACGATGTGGTTTTGGAAAGAGAGTCATTTGCATATAATCCGGAATTAGAAGAAATCATCATTGGAACAAACGTGACAATTGGCGAGAGGGCATTTGCTTTAAGTAACTCTTTTGGGGGTAATACAGATGTAAGGGTGGTGATTGGCGAAAGGTGCAGTCTGGGAATGCACGCATTTAGAGACCGAATCACATTATCCGAGGTAGAAATTGGAAAAGATGTCACGATACCAGATGGAAACGACCCATTTTCCCAATGTTATACAGAGGATACAGTATTCAAACTGTACAAAGGATCAGAGGCTGATGCCTATGCCAAAGAGAATAATTTCAAAAATATGAAATATTTTGTACAGCAGACCAGATTCCTTCCTGATGCGGACAACAAAGACCCACGGGAAATCGTAAAGGGCGCAGCGTCACAGTTAGAGCTTGAGCTGCTGCCAGATTTAGAAGAGACAGGCGCTGAGAATGACGGCATTGCCACAATTGCAAAGAGCATCAAATGGGAAACCAGTGATGGCAGCGTTGTGACCATCGGCAGCGACGCGCCGACCACCGCTGAGAACAAGGCAGCTGTGACAATTCAGGCTGTGGGTAAGGGTACTTGTACGATCACTGCGACCTGCGACGGCGAAATACAGGCAGCATGCGACATAACAGTGCTTGAACCTGCGGCAGCCGTGACAGCAGATCCTGGCGACGGCGCAGTCATTTACAGCAATACAGAGGAGAACGCTGTAGCGCTGGCTTGTGATACGCAGGGAGCAGTTATTTATTATACGACAGATGGCAGCGAGCCAACAAAATCCAGTCCGCGTTATGAACATCCTATAACATTTGACGGCAGCATAGACAGTGTGACCGTCAAGGCATTTGCGGCAGCAGAGGGCTATGCAGACAGTGAAGTTTCAACATTAACATACACTGTAAAGAAAAAGGCAGAGGGTATTGTGCTCAATGAAGAAAGCCTGACGCTGGGCAAGGACGAAGCACGCACATTGTCAGTCCGCTTTACACCGGACGGTGCAGAGTCAGAGACCGCGTCGGTCGCATGGCGCTCAGATAACGAGGAAGTAGCCAGTGTACAGGCAGATAATACCAATTCATTAAGGGTAGTCGTGACGGCAAAGAAAGAAGGTACCTGTACCATTACGGCAGCCTGCGGTGAGTTTACGGCGTCCTGCGAAGTGACAGTGACCAGCGTGCCCCGTGTCTCACAGGTTACGGCAGATCCGGAATCCGGAGAAGTAGAATCCGGGAAAGAGGTTAGCTTAAATTGTGCAACACCGGGCGCAGCCATATATTACACAACAGACGGAACAGAACCGACGGAAGAAAGCACACGCTATGAAAATAGAATTGTAGTCGATCGTGCCATGACAATTCAGGCAATCGCCGTAAAAAACGGATACGACAACAGCGTCGTTGCAGCCTTCGAATATACCATAAAAAAAGCGGAAGAAGCAGAGTTAGAAGGCATTTCCCTCGATAAAAATACAATGACGCTCGGATTGACAGAGACGGGAACGCTTCAAGTCAGCTTCCAGCCGGAGAATGCCGCACCGGCAGAAGTTACATGGGAATCAAGTGATACGACAGTCGTACAGGTAGAGGCAGACGCCGAGAACTCCGCACGGGCACAAATAACTGGAGTAAATGCAGGAACCAGCACGATTACGGCGTCCTGCGGTAAATTTACGGCAACCTGTGAAGTGACAGTGACCGCAGAAGGTGAGGAGCAGAAACAGGTTACTGCAGTCAAGGCAGATCCCGTAGCGGGAGAAGTGTCATCAGGAACGAAAATAAGCCTTACATGTGATACTGAGGGCGCAGAGATTTATTACACGTTGGATGGTACAACACCGACAAAAGAAAGCACCTCTTATAGTGGGGAAATTACAGTCAACGAAGCAGTTACAATCAAGGCGGTAGCTGTCAAAGAAGGATTGAAGGACAGCGAGGTTTCAACATTTGTTTATACCGTGAAAAATGACGAAGAAACTCCGATTGAGACGCCTGTAACCGACATTTCGCTCGACAGGACATCCATGGAGCTTGGACTTGAGGAGACAGGCAGGCTGACAGCCAGCTTCCAGCCTTCACAGGCGAAGCCTCAGGCAGTCCAGTGGATTTCGGATAATCCGGAAGTAGCAGATGTAACAGCAGACACGGAAGATTTCGCGTCGGCAATGGTAACTGCCAGGAAAGAAGGGACCTGTACGATTACGGTGTCCTTCGGTACAGTGACAGCAGTCTGCAAAGTGACAGTGAAAGGCGTTAAGCGTGTTTCTGCCATTATCGCAAAGCCATCGGACGAGTTTGCAGTCACACCGGGCACAGAGGTGACACTGCACTGTGATACCAAAGGCGCATCCATCTACTATACACTGGACGGAACTGCACCGACAGCGGCAGGTACGCTCTATACGGGTGCAATCATGCTCAATGCGGATACGGCCATTCGTGCAGTCGCGGTGAAGGAAGGCTATGAGGACAGCCAGTCTGCAAGCTTCTGCTATACAGTCAATGATTTTGTACCAGACCTGCCTGAAATAGAGAAACCGCAGGAAGGAATATGGATTACAGAGGTGAAGGACCAGCCGTACACCGGCAGTGCGCTCAAACCAACAGTGTATGTGTATGACGGCAAAAAGCTCCTGAAAGAGAAAACGGATTATACCATCTCTTACAAGAATAATAAAAATCCCGGAACCGGACAGATTATTATTTCCGGAAAAGGAAACTATACCGATAAGAAAACGGTCAGCTTTCAAATCGTAGAGAAAAATATTTATGACAAAGATGTCATTATTGAGGATATGGCTTACGCATATGACAAAAGGGCTCACAAGACAGCGCCAGTTATCACACATAATGGCAAAAAATTAAAGGCAGGAAAAGATTTTGAAGTTATCTACAGTGAGGGCGGTTACACGGAAGCAGGATCTTACGAACTGACCATAAAAGGCATAGGTAACTATACGGGAACCGCTAAGGGTGTGATCAAAATTGTTGAAAAGGAAAATCTTTTGAGCAAGGCAGCAGTTGCGGCAATCCCGGCACAGCAATACGATAAGGGAAGGGAGATTACGCTGCCGGAAACTGTGCTGAAAGTGACGCTGCGCGGACAGACGCTGAAAATAGACAAGGATTATGAGGTAAGCTACGACAACCATGTTAATCCCGGCAAGGCAACTGTAATCATAAAAGGCATTGGCGCATACGCTGGAACCAAGAAAGCCACTTTTAAGATTGTACGGACTGCTGTGGATATCAACGAAGCAGTGTGTGTGAATGCGAACAGCCTTCGCAGTATGGAGTTTGTCAAGGGCGGATGTACGCCTTGTCCAGTACTGGTTTGCGACGGAGATACCCTCAGGGAAGGAACCGATTATACGGTTTCATACAAAAATAACAAGAAGTCCGGTGCTGCAGCAAGCCTAACAGTGCGTGGGAAAGGAAACTATAAAGGCAAAAAGGAAATCCGCTTTGAGATTCGCAACAAAGACATTTCCAATGTTTCTATGTATACGCCCAATGTGCCGTATACAGGAAAGGCAAACAAATACCAGAGCAAGCCGATTCTGGCAGACTCCGACGGTACGCGGTTGAAAGCGGGAACCGATTATACACTGGCTTACACCGTGGATGGCGCCGCACTGGACAAGCGCAGCAATCCTGCGGAGAATACGGTCATAACCGTGCAGGTTGTCGGAAAAGGAAATTATTCCGGGTCAAGGACAGATACATACGTTCTAAAAGGAACCAGCTTTACAGCGGCAAGGATAAGCATTCAGAACAAAAACTATACTGGAATGGCTGTGACAATTGACGCGGAAGATATCAAATCTGCAGCCATCAAGACGAAAAATGGAATGGTGCCGCTTACATATGGCGTGGATTATGAAGTGGTATCCTACAGCAAAAACATCAAAAAGGGTACAGCGACGGTAGTGCTTTGCGGAATCGGAGAGTATTCCGGTGAGAAATCAGTGAAGTTTAAGATCGTCAACAAAAAGATGAGTGCAAATTAAGAAAGCAAATTCGGGCGGCAGATCTCTTGCAGGATATGCCGTCCTGCTTTATTTCGGAACTGTTCCTTACATCAGAAACCGCATCACGCGGTCTTTAAAATCGGGCGCCCCCTCGTAGGCGGCATGACCGAGACCTTCATAGAGATACAGCGCGCTGTTCCTGATCCCACCTTTCACGAGAGGGTCAATCAGTGCAGCGAAGAAGAAGGTGATGAGATCCTGGCAGAATGGGCAGCGTGCTTTGGTGTTTACATCGGGGAGACGCTGCTGCGCGTGCATTTGTCGGAGAAAGGATTTGCATGGGCGTTGAACAGAGAGAGACCCGTGCTTCAAAGGGATGACGACAGATTATATCCCATTTTCAAAGCGTACAATCGAATCCGGTATGGATGTGCATTTGATATTGGTACATTTTATCAGATGGCAGTCCGGACAGCTGACCAGATACCATTTTCGGCGGAGCGCGTAATGGATGTGGAACTGAGAGGGCGTATTACAGCAATGGGCACTATGAGTCTTTTCTGAAACAGATACCACATATGGATACGACAGAGCAGACAAAAAGGTACATGGGGCTGATAAAATAAGGGCGTTTGCGTTGACATGGGGAAATCGGTATGCTAAACTGACTTTTAGAGTGGGTTGAATCGCCTGCTCGTAAAAATGCTTTTGACTCAGGATAAGAGATGAGGGGGCAGCATCGTCAGAGGTGAAGAGACTTGGATAAATACGAATATAAAGTTCGTTCAGAAGAAATTTCTAAATTAATAGATAAAGAAAAATATGCAGAAGCCGTGAAAATAGCAGATACGATTGACTGGAGAAGGGTCAAGAGTGTGACAATGCTTTTAAGGATTGCGGCATTATATAGAGTCAGCAGAAGAAATGATGACAGCAGGGAAATGCTGATGCTTGCGTATGATCGTTATCCGACAAATCGGTCGGTGGTGCATTCATTGTGCGAATTGTCGATCGAGATGGATGATGTTGTGTCAGCGATCGAATACTATAAGCAGTTTGTAAAACTGGCGCCTAAGGACAGCGGTGTTTTTACACTTCGGTACCGCATTCTGGAAGCGCAGGAGGTAGGTCTCGAGGAGCGGATTGAGGTTCTCGAGGAGTTAAAGAAACGGGATTATCAGGAGGAGTGGGCATATGAGCTTGCCTATCTGTATCACAGGGTAGGACTTGCGACAAAGTGTGTGGAGGAATGTGACGATATCATTCTGTGGTTTGGCGATGGACCTTATGTGATGAAGGCGATGGAGCTCAAAGCCATGCATGTGCCGCTCACCGATATTCAGCAGAAAAATTATGATATTATGCTGGGAAATGCCGCGGAGAATTACAGCGGCGAGAACTATGATTATGGCAGTACAGATGCGGATGACAAGATTGTAAACTTTAACGCGAGAAATAACAATATAGAAAATGTAATACAGGATAATTACGACTCGCAGGATTACAGCACAGAAGGATATGATGAAAATTTTTCGGTGTATGATTTTGCAGGAGATCGTTTTGAAAATGATGCATATGGGCAGGAATCTTATCAGGAAACTTATATAGAGGAAACGCACACAGAATCCGGGTATGAATATAGCAACTATGCACAGGACGGATATAGTGATCGCAGCTATGAACAAAAGCAGTACAACGCGGAACTGTATGCCGGCAATAACGGGTATGTGCAAAGTGCGTATGGCACGGAGTCTTATGACAGTAATAACGACTATGCGCAGTATCCTGATTACGGGCAAGGTGAATATGGCGCTGAGTCTTATCAGGAGAATCACTATGGGCAAGGCGAATATGTTAATACGCCGTATGCAGCCAATAGCAGCTATGAACAAAATGAATACAGCACGGAGCCGTATGCGGACAATAATAGTTATGGGCAAACCGCATACAACACGGAGCCTTATCGGGACCACGGCAGTTCTGGGCAGACCGCATACGGCAATGAGCAATATACATACACAGACAATCAGTACGGACAAAATGAATATGGTAACGGGCAGTATGCAGAGAATGGCTATGAACAAGCGGATTACACAAATGAGCAGTATACTGACAACAGTTACGATCAAAATCATTATGTAGATGACGGTTATGGGAATCTGAGCTACAATGATGGCACATATCAGGATAACGGCGCTGACCAAAACACGGCATATCAGGACAACGGTTATACAGGGGCATTTTATGTAGAGCAGATTTATGATGAAAACGGAAATTTGATCAATCCAGACAAGGAAGCCGAACAAAATTATTTGCAGACCGAAGAGCAGACGATCTCTGGACCGTATCGCAATGGGCTGCATCTGGTCGAGAATAAGAAGGCGGCATCTGGTGCGGGGGATATGAGCCAGTACAACACAATAAATCTCCAGAAGGTAGTTGCAGAGAGCATGAAAGAACTCTTTCCGGATGACGACGAGGATGTGTTCGCAGAAGATCGCGAGAAATATAATTCCGATGAGGACATCAGAAGCATCACGGAACGAAACACCCGTGTATTTGCCAATATTGCAAACACGCAGGCGCAGCGCGGCAAGATGGATGTCTCGCCTGCAGGTGAGCAGGGCACAGGCGATGCCGAGGAGCCGTATACTTATTATACACAGACCGGCAGAATAGCCCAGATGGTGACAGGTGTGTCAGAGACGGCGCCGGAGCCGCATACGGGGGCGATTAAAAAGGTTTATGTTCCGGGGGAGGATGCGCGGCTGATTAAATCGGACGCTGACATGAATGAACTGCGCGATATTACGGAAAAATCGGTGAGTGATGAACAGAGCTGGATGGAAAGCAATGAGGAAAATGTATACCATGAGCAGAGCATTATGGAAATGGGCGGGACAAACGGAGCGCCAAAAGCGCGGACGACAGGTCCGATGAAGATTGATGAGGTATTGGTAGAGTGGGAGCGCATGAAACTTGACAATGCCAAGAAGCATCAAGAAGAAATCAAACAGCATGTGCTGTCGCAGACAGGAAAATTATTTGATAATTTTGACAACTCGATCAAAAGCGGCATCTTAGGAGAGCTTGAGCGCGAGGAGGAAGAGGCGCGCAGGAGCAGTCAGGCGGATAAGGCATCACGCAAAGAGCGGGCAGCCCGAAAGCAGTTCTTGGATGCAGATGTGACAGGAGACATCCCACAACGCACGGCGTCGGAGGATGAATTTGATGTCGAATATGTGACAGAGCATACTGCCCGTGCGACTGCTGCACCGGGAAAACAAGATCGTGCACCCGCTTCGGAGAAGCCAGTCAAAACAGAGAAGAGTGAGGCGGAGCTAAGAGAGGCATATCTCGATATGCTCGAACGGGTCATTTCGCGGGAGCTTGGCAAAGAGGCAGGGAATGAAAAGATGCAGGATGGTTCTGCGGAGTATGAGCCGTATGCACAGGAAGAGGACACCGGAGCTGTAACAGATGCGGCGGGTGATTTTACTGAATCCACAGCGTATGCGCCGGAGAGCTATGCAGAATATGAGACTGGCGAATATACACCAGAACGAGACGCCGAAGGAGCGATGTATGAGACTGGTGAATATGAAGCAGAGAGGAATCGCGAAGGTGTAGTGTACGAGGCTGGTGAATATGAACCAGCGGGGGAGCCCGAAGCTGAGGGGGATGAAACTGGCGAATATACACAGAACGATGATACCGCGAGTATGGAGTATGAGAAAGATGTGTATATTTCAGAAAATTACACAGAAAGTGCAGCGTATGAAACAGGTGCATATATATCAGCGGACAATACATCAGACGACGGGGATAGATCAGAGGAAGATGCCGAAGTTGAGACGTATGAGTCAGGGACCTATGAGTCACAGAGTTATGCTGATAGCACAGTGTATGAGTCTGGCGGGTATGAGCCAACGGAAGCTGAGCTGTATGAGTCAATAGAAGCAGCAGAAGCTGAGGCGTATGAGTCAATAGAATCAGCAGGGGCTGAGACGTATGAGCCAACGGAAGCAGTGGCGTATGAGTCGGTAGAAGCAGCAGAGGCTGAGACGTATGAGCCAACGGAAGCAGCGGAGACTGAGACGTATGAGCCAGACAGATATACGTCGGAGTACTATGGAGAGAACGCAGAATATGCACTGGATAGGTATGAGTCAGCAGGT
This sequence comes from uncultured Lachnospiraceae bacterium, assembly GCA_947174615.1. Classification (GTDB taxonomy): domain Bacteria; phylum Bacillota; class Clostridia; order Lachnospirales; family Lachnospiraceae; genus COE1. The sequence goes on along the minus strand of CAMWJQ010000041.1, from coordinate 3,987 downwards.
TCTGCGGAGACTGATATGTATGAAGCCAGTGAATACACACAGGAAATACCAGTTTCTAACACAGGTTATACCGCACAGGACGCTACGCAGGAACTGTATGCAGGAGCATCCGATTATATAGAAAATGCGTCACAGGACTATACACAGAAGCCTTATGCGGAGGAGCCCGCAGGCTATGCAGAAAGCTACAGAGGTCAGAAGCCTTATGCGGAGGAGCCCGCAGGCTATGCAGAAAGCTACAGAGGTCAGAAGCCTTATGCGGAGGAGCCCGCAGGTAATACACACAAAAAACACGGCAGACGCCGCGAAGATATAGATGTCCTGCGCCGGCAGCAGTATCAGTACAATGAGAAGGCGCTTGACCCTGAGGATGCACAGAGCATCGCGGAGATGGCTATGGAGGATGCCTTAAAGACGCAGGAAATCAAGATGAATACGGCGGATTTAAGTTCTCTTTCCGAGAAGATTGTCGCTGCGACAAAGAAGGAGGCAAAAGGAGCAAAGCGCGAAGAACTGCGTGAATTTACACCGGAGGAACAGACGCTGTTTGAGAATTTTGCTGTCACCAAGAAAATCAAGAAACAGATTATTCATGCGCTTGAAAATATGACACTCACAGCTTATACTGGAAATGTCATCATCACAGGAGATGCCGGTCTTGACACAGTCAGGATGGCAAAAAATCTTGTGAAAGAGTATCAGGCATCTGACGAGAGCTTTTCAGGAAAGCTTGCGAAGATCACTGGGGAAAAAATCAATCAAAGAAATTTGAAAGATGTCTTTGAGAAATTGAACAACGGTGGTATTATAATAGAGAAGGCAAATGGTATGAGTGAGGAGAAGCTGTACGAAATGGCATTGAACCTCAATCAGGAAAATCTCGGTATTGTCGTTATTATGGAAGATACAAAAAAAGAGATTACAAAGCTTTTGGAAAAACAGGCAATGATTGCGGATTATTTCAATATCAGGATTGACCTGATGGAGATGGATAACAATGCACTGGTTGCTTATGCCAAAAACTATGCCTTGGCATTGGAGTATTCCATTGATGAGTTAGGTACACTCGCCCTTTACACAAGAATAGCAAACATGCAGAGCGGAAATCATGTGGTGACAAAGGATGAGGTCAGGGACATCATAGATGAGGCAATTTGGAAATCCAAGAAATCCAAAATTAAGAACTTTGTGGATGTGCTATTCGCAAGACGGTATGACAACGAGGACATGATAGTCCTCAAAGAAAGGGATTTTATGTAACAGAATGGGGGATTTTTATGAACAATGAAGAAACAACAGTGTTTATCTCTGATGCAGACCAGTATGTGTTCGGACAGGGTACGCATTATGAGATTTACAAAAAGTTAGGTGCACACTTCTGTAAAAAGGGAAATAAGGATGGCGTGTTCTTTGCAGTGTGGGCGCCTAACGCTAAGGACGTCTATGTAATCGGCGAGTTTAACGACTGGGATGAGGGCGCGACCCCGATGAAGCGTCTTGGTGAGGGCGGCATTTATGCTGCTTTTGTAGAGGATGTAGAAGAAGGTCAAATGTACAAATATCTGCTGGTGCTGGCGGATGGCAGAAAACTGTACAAGGCAGACCCGTTTGCAAATTATGCGGAGATGCGTCCGGGAACGGCTTCTCGTGTGTATGATCTCAATCACTTTAAATGGGCGGACGAGAAGTGGATGACCGAGCGTAATAAGAAGGATATGAAGAAGGAGCCGATGGCGGTCTACGAGTGTCATATCGGTTCATGGATGAAGCATCCTGACGGCACGGAAGATGGATTTTACAATTACCGTGAATTTGCAGACAGAATCGTAGAATATTTAAAAGAAATGCCCTACACACATATCGAGCTTATGGGTATTGCGGAGTTTCCGTTTGATGGCTCATGGGGATATCAGGTAACTGGATACTACGCACCGACATCAAGGTATGGCACTCCAGATGATTTCCGCTATCTGATCGACCTGCTCCATCAAAATGACATTGGTATCATTCTTGACTGGGTTCCGGCTCATTTCCCAAGAGATGCGCACGGTCTTAGCGAGTTTGACGGTACATGCCTCTATGAGCATCCCGATAAGCGTCTTGGTGAGCATCCCGACTGGGGAACCAAGATTTTCAATTACAGCAAAAATGAGGTCAGGAATTTCCTGATTGCCAATGCGCTGTTTTGGATTCGGGAGTTTCATATTGATGGTCTGCGCGTGGACGCGGTGGCATCGATGCTTTACTTAGATTACGGCAAGCAGGCAGGTCAGTGGGTACCTAACAAGTATGGCGGACATGAAAATCTGGATGCCATCGAGTTCTTTAAGCATCTGAACTCTGTAATCCACGGCGCACATCCCGGCGTTATGACGATTGCTGAGGAATCGACAGCATGGCCAAAGGTGACAGCAGATCCGGAGGACGGCGGACTTGGATTTTCATTTAAGTGGAATATGGGATGGATGCATGACTATTGTGAGTACATGAAGCTTGACCCGTATTTCAGGAAGGATAATCACTATCGGCTGACTTTTGCGATGAGCTATAACAACGCTGAAAATTATATCCTGCCATTGTCGCATGATGAGGTGGTGCATCTGAAATGTTCGATGGTCAACAAGATGCCTGGCTATCAGATTGATAAGTATGCAAACCTGAGAAACCTGTATACCTTTATGTTTGGTCATGAGGGGAAGAAGCTGCTGTTCATGGGACAGGAGTTTGGACAGGAGCGCGAGTGGAGCGAGGCGAGAGAACTTGACTGGTTCTTGCTGCAGGAGCCTTTTAACAAGGGAATGCATGATTACATGAGCGAGCTTTTGCATCTTTACAGAAAAAGCCCTTGTCTCTATGAGATTGACAATGACTGGCTGGGATTTGAGTGGATGAATGCAGATGATACAGATCGAAGCATTTACAGCTTCGTCAGAAGAACGGAGGATGGCGAACAGCACATGCTTTTTGTCATCAATATGACACCGGTCGAGTATCCGGAATATCAGGTTGGTGTGCCGATGAATACACAGTACAAGCTGCTGCTCAATTCCGACGACACGAAATTCGGCGGTAATGGGAATAAGATTCCCAAGGTCATTAAGGCGAAGAAAGGCTTGTGCGATAAGCGGGATTATCATATTGCATTTTCGCTTCCGCCACTTACGGCAGCAGTGTTTACGTTTTAATCGTATAGCTAGATAGCACCTTCATAATAGACAAAAGAAACAGGGATATGGCAGAAATACCATATCCCTGTTTCTTTTTGTCTATTACTCATTTAACCAAGCTTAAACATTGCTAAAATACCACATATGATTCCTGTCAGCAAAGCCATTATTACATACGCAATCATTCGTTCCTTTTTTGAAATAATTTTATCCGCACTACGCTTTAAGTCCTCTTCCATAAAGCGTGAGGTGAGAACTGCATTACGTGTTGGATCTCGAAATGAGTTAAATCCGCCCCACATAGACCTGCCTCCTTTCATAAATTGGATATGATAAATAAACATATTGTTAATTTATGGAATTAATTTCTCCTCGTGCATAAAGTATGGCACTTTGAGCTCCTCTTATAGAGACTTGAAATTTAACATTCGTTCCTTTGTATGAATCTTTTGGTGTTATGTCTAATAAATGAGTAACGCCTAATTGTGAGCCATCAACTGCTACATAAGCATGGCTTTCTCCCGACTTAAGTTCACAATTAAGTGGTGTAAGAGTTAAAATACATGCAACTCCCATTGTAACAGTTCCTGTTACAACTGTTTCTAGTGCCAAGCGCTTTCCTGTAAATGTAGTTTCAATTGTCGCAACATTCGCTGTGCTGGCACTTCCAAGCCAACTAACATTAAAATGATTAGATAGTAATTGTATTCGTTCTGTTAAAATATTTTAAGTTCTTCCTCTGTGATATCTAATCCTTGAAGTATTTCATCATTCATTTTGCTACTTTGTTCTTCTTAAGAAATAAGAATCGTGTTTATTG
>CAMWJQ010000040.1 GCA_947174615.1 uncultured Lachnospiraceae bacterium | reverse complement strand
TAGTACGGTCTCGTGGGCTCGGAGATTTTTATAAGAGACAGCCATTACAATCATAGAGGAAAGGAATAAGTTAGGTTATGCCAGTTAAGTATGTATTTGTAACCGGCGGTGTAGTTTCCGGTCTTGGAAAAGGAATTACAGCTGCTTCACTCGGACGACTTCTCAAAGCCAGAGGCTATAAAGTGACCATGCAGAAGTTTGATCCCTACATCAATATCGATCCCGGCACGATGAACCCGATTCAGCACGGCGAAGTTTTTGTGACGGATGACGGTGCCGAGACAGATTTGGATCTCGGTCATTATGAGCGTTTTATTGATGAAAGTCTCGACAAGAACTCCAATGTAACTACAGGCAAGGTGTACTGGACCGTTCTCCAGAAAGAGCGCCGCGGCGATTACGGCGGCGGAACCGTACAGGTTATTCCCCATATTACGAATGAAATCAAAAGCCGCTTTTACCGAAATTTCACAGACCCGGATATGCGGATTGCCATCATTGAAGTCGGCGGAACCGTCGGCGATATCGAGAGCCAGCCTTTCTTAGAATCGATCCGGCAGTTCCAGCACGAGGTCGGTCACGAGAACGCGATCCTGATTCATGTGACGCTGATCCCTTATCTGAGCGCCTCGCAGGAGATGAAAACCAAGCCGACACAGGCAAGTGTCAAGGAGCTGCAAGGCATGGGAATTCAGCCCGATATCATCGTATGCCGCAGTGAACATGAGCTGGACCAAACGCTAAAAGACAAGATCGCCCTGTTCTGCAATGTGCCGAACTCCCATGTACTGCAAAACCTTGATGTAGAGTATCTCTATGAAGCTCCTCTCGCCATGGAGAAGGAGCATCTTGCCGAGGTTGCCTGCGAATGTCTGCACCTCGACAGCCCGGCGCCTGACCTCGCAGACTGGACAAAGATGGTGGACGACCTCAAATCTCCCACACAGGAAGTCACGATCGCCCTTGTCGGAAAGTACACACAGCTCCATGACGCCTACATCAGCGTAGTCGAGGCGTTAAAACACGGCGGCATCCCCCAGCATGCCACGGTCAATATCAAGTGGGTGGACTCTGAACAGGTCGGCAGGGACAATGTGGCTGCAATTCTACAAGATGCCGATGGCATCCTCGTTCCTGGCGGATTCGGCGACCGTGGCATCGATGGCATGATTGACGCCATCTGCTATGCGCGGGAAAACAGTATCCCATTCCTCGGGCTCTGCCTTGGTATGCAGCTTGCGATCGTAGAATTTGTCAGAGATGTGGTTGGTTACAACGACGCACACAGTATTGAGCTGAATCCCAACACCACACACCCTGTCATCGCATTGATGCCCGACCAGAATGGTGTGGAGGATATCGGCGGGACATTGCGGCTGGGTTCCTACGAATGCCGCCTCGACACCGCTTCCAAGGCTTACCAGCTCTATGGAGACGAGGTCATCCAAGAGCGCCACAGACACCGCTACGAGGTCAACAACGATTACCGCGCGGCAGTGTCGGAAAAAGGAATGCTCTTATCCGGGCTCTCACCCGATGGGCGGATCGTAGAGATGGTCGAGATCCCGTCGCACCCGTTTTTCCTCGCCACGCAGGCGCACCCGGAGCTCAAGAGCAGACCAAACAGACCGCACCCACTGTTCAGGGGACTGATTGAGGCTGCAATAAAATACAAAAATGTGAAAGGGGCGTAGCTGCCATGCCGATGGATGCCGGCTGGACCGCGGAAGCAATCGAATGGTACAAAAAGGCGCCAAGGCAGTAACGCCTGCAAACTGCGCCGGGCACGTACAGCAAAGCTGCTAATTTCCTTACGTGCCCGTGTGCATAAAAAAGCTATGGATCTTCTTCCCATGATCCATAGCTTTTTCATTCTATTTATGCCTTGCCAACAGAGCCGAACAGGTTCATCTTGATCTTTACGATCTCCTTGATTCCTTCGCAGCCCGGCGCGAGAAGCTTACGAGGATCAAATCCCTTGCCCTCCAAGTCTTTTCCTGCCTCGATGTACTTGCGTACAGCTTCCTGGAAATAGAGCTGGCACTCTGTATTCACGTTGATCTTTGCAACGCCAAGTGAGATTGCCTTCTTGATCATATCATCTGGAATCCCTGTGCCGCCGTGCAGTACCAATGGCATAACGCCTGTTTTCTGCTGGATTGCATCCAGTGTCTCAAAGCTTAATCCTGCCCAGTTTTCAGGATATTTTCCATGGATATTGCCGATGCCTGCCGCGAGCATGTCCACGCCCAAATCCGCTATCTGCTTGCACTCATCCGGGTCTGCACACTCACCCATGCCTACAACGCCGTCTTCCTCGCCGCCGATTGCGCCAACCTCTGCCTCAATCGAGAGACCCAGCTGATGTGCCACCGCAACCAGCTCCTTCGTCTTTGCGATGTTCTCATCGATCGCATAGTGAGAACCGTCAAACATGATTGATGTGAAACCTGCCTTGATACACTTGTAACAAGCATCATAGGTACCGTGATCCAAATGGAGCGCTACAGGAACTGTGATACCGAGATCTGCATCCATTGCCTTTACCATCGCCGAAACGGTATTGAATCCTGTCATATATTTGCCGGCACCCTCTGACACGCCGAGGATGACAGGGCTGTTTAACTCCTGAGCTGTCTGTAAGATAGACTTTGTCCACTCAAGGTTATTGATATTGAACTGACCTACTGCATAGTGACCTTCTTTTGCCTTCTTGAGCATTTCTGTAGCTGATACTAACATAAATCCTAACCTCCATCATTGATATATTATATGTTCCGTTAAAATAGCGGTTATCCGCCGATATATCCAGTATATCCCTATTGACGGCAATTGTCAATTTTTTATGCTGTAAAATTATGCTACCGTTGAGGCAATCAGTTCCATCTTCCCCTGAAGCTGCGCCTTGCCAAAACCGTTTGGCAGGATAAAATGGTCGCCCTTTTTGATCAGCTGCCCGTTGATCAGCCCGTCTCCCTCCACGACACTCATGATCAGGAACGGATACTCCTGCGAGAGCTCCATGCTGCCGTCCACATCCAGCTTCCACACTCGATAATAACTGCATGAAATCAACTCATTCATCGTATTCTTCGCGTCCGCGGAAATATTGACGACACTCTCCTCCACGGACTTTGCCGGAACTGTGATGACATCAATGCTCTTCTCAATATGAAGCTCGCGGGGCTTGCCGTTCTGGAGACGCCCATAGTCGTACACACGGTATGTGATATCGGAGTTCTGCTGTGTCTCAAGAATCTCAATGCCGCCCTTGATGGCATGGACTGTTCCCGGATCAATCTGAATAAAGTCGCCTTTTTTCACCGGAACCTCACGCAGAAACGCCTCCCACCTGCCGTTGTTGATCATGTCCTCAAGCGATGCTTTGTCCTTCGCGTTGTGACCGATGACAAGCGATGCACCCTCGGGTGCATCAAGGATATACCAGCACTCAGTCTTTCCGAAAGAACCGTTTTCATTTTTTCCGGCATACGTGTCATCCGGATGTACCTGAATACTCAGGTCATCGTCCGCGTCAATGATCTTGATCAACAGCGGAAAACGGTCTCCGGCTGTATTGCCGAAAAGCTGCGGCTCCTCCGCCCAGAGCTGGCTTAATGTCTTTCCGGCATACGTGCCCTCCTTCACTGTGCAGTCCCCGTTCGGGTGCGCGCTCACTGCCCAGCACTCTCCTGTATTTTCGCCAGGGATCTCGTATCCCCACTTGCTGCCCAGCTTGTTCCCGCCCCATATCATCTGCTTGAACACAGGGCTCATCCATAAAATTTCCTTTGCTCCATTCGTGTTATTCATACTTAAAATCCCTCCATTTGTCTCCATCACTCTCTGATACCAGTACGCCGAGTCCTTCGCAATGCGCTTCTGCGTCGCAAAATCCACGTAGACAATGCCAAAGCGCTCATGATATCCCTTGTCCCACTCAAAATTGTCAAGGAATGTCCACAGGAAATACCCCCGGATGTCCGCGCCCTCGTCCCCTGCCTTCTGCAGCTGTGACAGATACCGATCCAGAAATTCAATCCGGCTGCTGTCATGAACACATCCGTCCGCAGAGACAAGGTCGTGACAGGACATCCCATTCTCCGTGATATAGAGCGGCATATGATAGCGCTCATACAAGAACTTCGGTCCCCAGTACAGGCACTCCGGGGTAACCGGCCAGTTTGCCGCAGTCTTCGGAAATCCTGCCAGTCTGTCCACATACTCTGGTCTGCCGTCCGCACCCCTTCTGATATAATAACCATTGTAGATGTTCTGCCCCATAAAGTCAATCGGCTGGTGGATAAGCTCCATATCCGCGTCCGTAATCTCCGGAAGATATGCTCTGTACTTCTCAAGCCCCTCTTCCGGGTATTTCCCCAGAAAAACAGGGTCGGCAAACCACGCCACATTCCATGTCCAGTTCTCGATCGGCTGATCGAATCCAAAATAAATACTCCTTGCCGCCTCGACGTCTTCCGGCTTGTCCGTGTATGGATACGCCACACCGCAGGTCGGTGCAAAGCCAATCTGTATCGGCTGCTTTGCATATTTCCTGAGCTGCTTCACCGCATTTCCATGGGCGCGCAGCGCATTGTGCGCAATTTGAAATACCTTCTCGGGCGCTAATTTTAACCCCGGCGCATGGACGCCGCTCAGGTGCCCCAGTCCCACAAAACATTGCGGTTCATTCAATGTAATAACATACTCTGACAAATCTGTAAAATGCTCTGCAACCACTTTTGCGTACTCGCCGAACCACTCAATGATATCCTCATTGAGCCAGCCGCCCCTGTCCTGAAGCGCCTGCGGCAGTTCCCAGTGGTACATCGTGATATAGGGCACAATGCCGTTCTCCTTCATGCACTGTATCATATCACGGTAGAGCGCGACCGCCTTCTCATTGACTTTTCCTGTACCCTCCGGCATCAGGCGTGCCCAGCTCAGCGAAAAACGATATGCCTTCACGCCAAGCAGACGCATCATGGCGAAATCTTCCCTGTATCTGTGGATATGATCACATGCCACATCTGCATTTTGATCCTCGTACACCCTGCCTTCCTCTGCGAAAGTATCCCATATGCACTTCCCCGCACCGTCCTGCGGATCTCTTCCTTCTATCTGATAGGCGCTGCTCGCCACGCCCCATACAAAATCATCTCGAAACATTTTTTTCCTTTCTTTTTTGAAATACCATGCATCACACCCATCTGCCATGCTATACTGGCGGTCGAAAAGACTGACCGCTCAGCATAAAGTTATGCACACAGCCGCATAAGGAAATATGCCGCTTCGCGGCTGCGGCTGGCGCAATACTCACGGCAGATTTCATCTGTCGTGAGGCTAACAATCTGCTTCCAAGCCCGCCAGCCGCGCAATGTACCCGGTCAGTACCTCCGCCGCCTGCTGGTGGCACAAAAATCCCGGATGCTCCCTCGATCCGATGCTCTCCTTCGTGGCTGGCGGAAGCTGCAGATAGGATACCTTATGGTCATTTGCCCCCTGCGCATACGCAGATACTGCCTCACAGATATATAGTTGGAAATCAATTCCCAGCATACCATAACACCATATGATCTGTGCGCCCGGGTTGCATGACCGTATCAGCCCCAGAAAGTCCCTGACCGCCTGCTGGAATACGCCGACATCCTCCATACAGTATGACCCGTCCGCATTTTTGCGCATCTTATGTCGTTCCCCGGTCCGCTCGTCCACCCACTCCGGCTGCTCAAAAGAAGCGGCGTCGTTCGTCCCCAGATTGACCACTACAACATCTGGCTGCCAGCTGGCAAAGTCGTGCGGCTGGTTCCCGCCAAGCCGCTCATTCTCTGGACCGCTCATCAGGCTGCAGACTTCTCGATAATACTTCGGAATCGCCCCCTGTGTGTTGTTGTCCCATGTGTTGTGCACACCCCATCCGCTCTGCGAAAAAATCCTGTACTCCGCGTCAAGCTTTTCCGCCGTCTGATAAGCATAACTTTTCACTGCGGAGAAAAACATCGGGATCCAGTCCCACTCCTCCCTGGCGCCGAAAAGCCCCTCTCCGGATGTAATGCTGTCCCCGATAAACTCAATCTTGAGCTTCTTTTCCGCAACCGGACAAAACATCCCGTCATAACGCAGCGCATGGATATGGATATAGGATTGCCCATCGCCGCTCATCGCCTGCAAATCCTTGAAAAAGCGCACATTTTTGACACACTCCGGATTCATGCCGCGAAACAGCGGAACCCAATATCTGCCCCTTTGCAGCATCTGTCTGCCCACCCAGTCCCCGTTGACGGTATAACTAAACCACGGTTCGTACATCTCGAATGTAACTTCCAGCTCCACCCAAAGCTCCGAACCTGTCACATTGCACTCGAACCCGCTTGCTGTCCAAAACAGTGTCAGCGGGTCGCGGCACGCTGTCGTTCTCCCATGTATTTTCAACTCCGGAATATCCTTGATAAAGGTCTCCTTCAGCATGATTGCACCTCCAATTTTAAGTCCCGCATCCCCTCGTCGGGTCATTGCGTCCTGTATGAAAAGAACGCCGCAAATCCGGCGTTCTTTTACGCACATATGAATCTCTTCACACTATCTCCTGCCAATCTCTGTATCCGATGTCGTCACTTTGCTCTTGGTCTTAATGTAATCAACGATCTCGTCAATCTCCGTGAACGCAAGCCCTACATAGCTGTCTGCCGCTCCATAATAGATCGCAATTCTGCCAGTTTCTGAGTCGTGGATTGTCGCGCACGGGAAACATACATTTGGCACAAAGCCTCTCTCCTCATACCACTCTTCCGGTGTCAGCAGGAAGTTCTCACAGCGGTATTTCACAATAGACGGATTGTCAATGTCAAGAATCGCACCGCCAATCGAGTACACATATCCGTTGCAGGTGCCTGTGACGCCATGGTAGAATAACAGCCAGCCCTCACTTGTCTCAATCGGCGCTGCGCCGCCGCCAATCTTTAAGGACTGCCACCACTCGTTTCCTTTGCCCATCACATGTCTGTGCTTGCCCCAGTAAACCAAATCCGGGCTCTCACTCACAAAGATATCGCCAAACGGTGTGTGCCCGGAATCAGAAGGACGGCTCAGCATCATAAAGTTGCCGTTGATCTTTCTCGGGAACAGCACTGCGTTTCTGTTAAACGGAAGGAACGGATTTTCAATCCGCGTGAACGTCTTGAAATCTGTCGTCTTTGCCATACCGATCGCAGCGCCATAGAAATCCTGACACCAGATAATATAGTACACATCCTCAACCTTCACGAGACGGGGATCGTATGCGTATACCGGCATAAAAGGATTTCCTTCCTCGTCTACGAAATTGATCTTGTTTGAATCAAAATCCCAGTGGATCGCATCTTCGCTGCGTCCCAGATAAATGTAGGGAACGCCGTTTGTCTGCTCACCGCGGAACACACCGATAAATGCGCCCTCATACGGGATTACCGCACTGTTGAAGATTCTTGCAACGCCCTTTACGGGATTCCTCCCTATAATCGGATTTTCATTGTATCTCCAGATAGGCGCGTCGGCAACACCTGAGACTTTACCGTCTGCTCTGTCCTGCCAAGGCATGTTTGGAACTGCCGGACTCATCATTTTTACTTTGCTCATTTTTATATCCTCCTTGTTTTCCGAAGGAAAATGCGACTGCCCTTGCAGGAGCAGAAGATTTTCCTCCTTATTTTTCATTTTCACTATTATTATAACCCTGATCCGATTACCGACACAAGATAAAATGGCACTCTGTCATCCTCATGCGTCTCAATCAGCTCAATCTCCACATGATGCTTCCCATAGGGCAGATGCTCCGCAATTGTGTCCAGATGCAGGCTGTCACCCCATGTCTCCTCGAAGTTTCCGTCGAGGATCACTGCATTGTCCGTATCGCCGTCCACCACAGCCCGCGCCACGCAGGTAGGCTTTGCCACCGACTTGCGGTACTGTACGCCGATACAGCTTCCCTCTATATCAAAACCAATGTGTGCCCCCTTTTTGTCCGCTGTCCAGCCGCGCCGGAAGATCTCCCGGATATCATGCTGCGGCTGTTGATCTGCCGTAAAGCCCTCGTTCTCCGTCATGACTGTATCACTGTTGTCATTCTGGTATCTGACAGAATTTTCGTAGGCATTTGGGGTCACTGGTGTCATTTTCTGTACATCCAGATGGTTGTCCTCCGCCTCGTTTCCTGACTGCAATTCCTCATAAACCATCTCCAGAAAGCTGATGATAACCTCCGACATCAGTCCATGCCCCTCATCGTTTGGATGAAGGTCATCTTCGGTCACATCACGGCTTGTATACGTACCGTCCAGCACCTTCTCATACAAGGTCGGCTTCATGCTGACACAAGGCAGGTCGTATGCCTTGCCAATCCTGACATGCTGTGCCTGTGCATTCACTCCGTCATTATAGTACACACTGTTTACGATCAGCACTGCCGGCTCGGTACGGTATCTGTAAATCTTTCGTATCAGACCCTCGTAGGTCTCCAAAAAATGTTCATTGTCCTTGTCATTCACGCTGAACTCGACAATTGTAAAGTCTATCTCCTTCGACAGCAGGTCGCTGTCTGCTCTCGCCACGCCAAACTGTGAGGTCGTGCCGCCGATTCCCGCGTTGACATAGGTAATCGCTGCCGCCGGAAATTTCTCACACCACCACTGATACACCAGATATGCATAGCAGGTCTCAGGAGTCGAGGACAAACAGCCCTGCGTGATGGAACCGCCCAAAAATCCCACGGTGACTGCCTCACCGCGCATCGCTTTCTTCATCGCTCTCTCAATTCGATAAAGATTTCCTTTATTCAAAACGCCCTTACTACAATCGATTCCATACTTTTGTGTACGCATCTGTTTATCCTCCTGCTCCTTGAACACTATCGATTCATATATTCCAAATTTTTTCTGATAAAGTCACACCGCTGTTCCACACATTTCACTGAGCGGAGCGGATCCTGCGGTGTGTTGAACACATAGTCCACAAGCTTGTCTATCGTGGTTGTCGCCACATGCAGCCTTGTATCGCTCGACGCATAGTAAATATATACGTCACCGTTCTCTCTTGCGATCGCACCGTTTGTGAACACAACATTCGACACATCGCCAACCCGCTCAGCCCCAAGCGGCGCAATCAGGAAGCCGCCCGGCTCCGCAATCACCTTCGTCGGATCCTCCAGCGCCGTAGCGAATGCATACACGACATAGCGCAGTCCTGCCGCCGTGTTCCGCACGCCGTGGGCAATGTGTATCCAGCCCTTTTCTGTCTTGATCGGCACCGCACCGGCTCCGTTTTTTGCCTCGGTGATCGTGTGATATTTTCTCTTGCTCGTGATGATCTCCTCGTCGATCACTGCATGTGTGATATCATCGCAGAGTCCGAATCCCACGCCGCCGCCGCTTCCCGTGTCGATGAAATCATCCATCGGTCTGGTGTAAAACGCATACTTGCCGTTTACGAACTCCGGGTGCAGCACGACATTCCTCTGCTGGGGGGAGCGCAGCGTCTTTAAGTTCTCAAGCCGCTCCCATGTCTTTAAATCCTTCGTTCTCACTATCCCTGCCGCCGCCACTGCCGCAGACAGGTCATTGACCTTGGTGTCCTTGCTCTCTGAGCAGAATACGCCGTAGATGTAGCCGTCCTCATGCTTGGTGAGACGCATATCATACACATTTGTCTCCTCTGGGCAAACATCCTCGAGCAGAACCGGATAATCCCAGAAGCGGAATCCGTCAATCCCATTGTCACTCTCCGCTACCGCGAAGAAGGATTTTCTGTCATTTCCCTCGACTCTCGCCACAAGATAAAACTTTCCGTCCAGCTCAATCGCGCCGGAATTAAATGCACAGTTCACGCCGAGACGCTCCATAAAATACGGATTGGTCTCAGGATTCATGTCAAACTTCCAGAACGGCGGAATATGGTCGCGCGTCAGTACCGGGTACTCATAGCGGTCATAAATGCCATTGTAGAAATCGCTCTTTACATTTTTACGGCGAACAATTTCTTCGTACCGCTTCATCACCATTGCCTTATTCTCTTCAAATAATTTACTTATCATCACTCAATCTCCTAATAACTTCAAAACACATTCTGCCATTATGATATGGGCACTTCCATGGTTCTACGATCGGCTGGGTCTCATCCGGCGCGCCGTCTGCCTTCACCCGCCAGTACCACTCTCTGCCTGCCTTATAGCCGCCGCGCCTGTCAATCAGATGCTCTTTGATAAACTGCCATACCTTCCCGGCTGCATCAAGATATTCTGCGCGCCCTGTCTTTTCGTATCCGTTGAGGAATCCCACGACTGTCTCCGCCTGTACCCACCAAATGCGCCATTCATTGACAACACCCTTCTCGCACTCGTTCGCAAGGGACATGCCGTCAAATGCCACCTTGTAAATCTGGTCTGTCAGATCCTGTGTGATGGGGGACATCTTCCTCTCGTACGCAGAGTCCTTTAAAACCTCCACACTTCTGTCCACAAGCCATGCCGTCTCGATATCATGACCATACGAGTGCAGATCTATGATGGGATTCCAAGTCTCATCAAAAAATACTTCCTGGCGGTGCAGTTTCGGGTTGTAGACTTTCTCAGCCACAATATCCATCATCCATTTGATCTTGTCAGCGACCTTCTCGTTGTGGTCTACCCGATACAGCTCCGTGTACGCCTCAAATACATGCAGCAAAGTGTTCATCGTCTTTGACGCGATCACGCCGTTTTCCGAGAGCTTCTCATTGTCTATCTCATTGAACGCCTCATCAAAGGCTTCCTTATACCCCAGCTCATCGCGCATCTTCTCCTCTATGATATCATAGAGCTGATACGCCATATCCAGCGCTTCATGATCGCCGCTCGCCTCATAATAGGAGGACAGGGCATAGATGGAGAACGCCTGATTGTAGGTATGTTTCATTGTCTCAGCGGGAGTGCCGTCATAATTGACAGACCAGTACACCCCGCCGTTTTTCTTGTCCCAGCACACATTTTTGAGGAATGCAAATCCATGCTTTGCCTCCTGCAGGAGACTTTCATCCCGCAGAAGCGTGTACGCATTGGCAAAGAACCATGTGATGCGGCTGTTGAGTATGCAGCCCTTGACTGCTTTCTGATCCGCCTGTAAGTCGTATCCGAGATATCCTGTATATCCGCCGTTCTCATCATCCCTCAGACTCTTCCAGAACGGTATGATATCTGTTGTGAGGTGCGCCATCACCTCCGATCTCAATTCTGAAGTTGCCATAGTCAGCCTCCTAATATTGTCTTTTTATTAACCCTTCACTGCACCTGCTGTCAGACCAGAATAAATCTGATTCTGGAACGCGATAAAGATAATCAGCGCCGGAAGCAGCGTCATGATAACACCCGCACAGATCAGGTTGTACTGGTTTCCGAACGGTCCTGTAAAGGTATAGAGTGCGAGCGAAACCGTTTTTAGATTCGGTTTTGTCAGGTAGAGCATTGCATTGTAGTACTCGTTGTAGATACCCACGCCCTTTAAGATTGCACAGGTCACAATCGCCGGTTTGAGCAGCGGGAACAAAATTCTGTAGAAAATGGTAAAGTAGCTTGCACCGTCCATGTACGCCGACTCGTCAAGCGAAACCGAAATATTTTCAAAGAACTGGATGAAAACGTAAATGGAGATGACATCTGTACCCATACTGAGGATAATATAGCCATATAATGTATCAATAAATTTCAGCTGGAACATCAGCTGGTATGTAGCAACCTGCATCGCGATACCCGGAAGGAGCGTCGCAAAGAGGAACAGGCTGCGGATCAGTCCGTTGCCAGGGAATTTAAAGCGGTTCAGCACATAGGCGATCATCGATCCAATCAAAACAGAACCAACTACAACACAGATTACGATGAGTGATGAATTCAGAAACGCCCTGCCCATGCCGCCGTCGCGGAATGCCGTCACGAAGTTCTCGAAGTTAAACCAGTTTGACGGAGGTGTCATTACATTGGTATTCTCATACTCTGTCTTTGTCTTCAGCGCAGTGATCACACAGGAAACAATAGGAAGCAGTGCGATGAATGAGAAAAATATGACCGAAAAATATTTCACAAAAATCCATAAATATTTCTTAAAAGCCTGTAACGCTGTCATGCTTATGCCCCCTTCCTTGCATTTAATTTTGCAATCTGTCTCTCGCGTCTTGCCGCTGCGCCCTTATCCTCGTCCTCTCCGCTCTTAAATACATACTTGAAGAAGAGCTTCTGCAGGATGGTCGCTGCAAAGATAATCAGCAGGAGCACAACTGCCATTGCGGACGCCTGACCAATCTTTTGGCTTGTGTGCGCTACCTCATGCATCTTAACAAAATAAGTTGCTGTGCCGTTTGCGCCTTTTGACGCGATAACATACGCAGGCTCAAATGCGCTGAGTGATCCTGTGATGGACATGATCAGATTCAGCATAACAATCGTCTTGATACTTGGAAGCATAATGTATTTGAACTGCTGCCATTTGTTCGCACCGTCCAGATCTGCTGCCTCATAGAGCGAAGCATCCACCGACATCATTGCACCGATGAACAGTACCATGTTCTGACCAAAATATTTCCACACACTCGTGGCAACCAGCGACCAGTTGTTGATGCTCTGGTCTCTCAGCCAGTATGGAAGGCTCTCAAGGTCAAAGCCCAGCCAGCCAAGAACTGTATCCAGAACGAATCCTCTGGTATAAAAGAATTTGAAGATAAATCCGATTGCGATACCATTGATAAGAAACGGGAAGAACATACAGCCCTTAAAGAAGTTTCCCCCTTTAATCTTAAAGCAGAATATTGTCGCCAGATAAAGCGCTAATGCCAGCTGGAACACTGCACCAGCCATATAGTAGACTGACAGGAACAATGAGCGGAACAAATCTTTTTTCTTAAACACGTCCACGTAGTTATCCAACCCTACAAAACCCTTGACGCGTGTGTAGCTCCTGTCATAAAAGCTGAACTTGAACATCTCAGCAAACGGATAATATGTAAAAACAAACAGCAGCGCTAACGGAATGATGGAAAACAATACAATGATGATTGTCTGCTGCCCCTGCCGGCTTCTTATCCATTTCTGGAAATTAAATGGTTTCTTTGTCTCAGTCTTAGTCACTACAGTCCCCTCCTTCTCTCATGAAAATTCCCACATATACCTTTTTGGGATTTGTGGCTTGCAAACACAATGCCTGCAAGCCACATCATATAATGTATAATGATTGATTAGAAAAAAGCTATTCAATTATTCTGTGACATCCACGCCCAGTGAAGCCTGTGCATCGTTCCACAGTTCTGTCCAGTTCGCCATGATCTCGTCGTATGTCATAGAGCCTGTAGCTGCTGCCTCCACGATCTCCTGAACCTTGCGGTCGCCGCCGTTGTTGAAGTTGAGTTCGCACTCAGCGTTCATCTGGTTCATCAGGTCTGCCTCATCGTCCGGTGCAGAGTCATTGTTTACAACTTCTACGCCGTCAAATACGAAGGATGTAGGCGCTGTCTTGGAGATCGGATAACCGCCCTCGTTGTCACACCAGCCGGACTTCTCAACCATCCACTTAACGAATACCATTGCTGCTGTCTGGTTGTCCGCTGAGCTCTCTTTGTTGATGCCGAAGCAGTAGTCAGGACCTGCTGTAGCATACTGCTTGCCGTTTACTGTGATAGGGAACGGCATATATCCGATATCGCTGCCGTTTGCATCTGCTTCCTTCATCTGAGCCACTGCCCATGAGCCAAGTACCATCGTACCGATCTCGCCTCTGTTGATCATGCCCTTGCAGCCTTCCCAGTCTGTTGTCGTGTAGTCATCCTCTGTTAGTCCGTTTGCCACTGCATCATAGAGAATCTTGTACAGCGCATATGCGCCCGTCTCGTCCCCATTGTCCTTAAAAGGCTCTGCAGAATGTGCAAACTTCTGGTTCAGCCATGTTGTGTCACCTGTTGTGATAGCGCCGAGATAAGCATCCCACTGACCACCCATTGTCCAGCCTGCAGCATAGTTTGTATAGAGAGGAATCGCATCGGTATTATCCTTAATCTGCTGCAATGCCGCGATAAACTCTGTCGGTGTCTTTGGCAGTTCTGTCACACCTGCATCCGCGAAAACTTTCTTATTGTAAAGGATTCCCTGAGCATTTCCCATATATCCCACACCATAGCAGTTGCCTTCAAATTTCCACTGGTCTGCAAAGTTAACGTACTCTGACATCTCATCCACTGTTCCATAGGGAATAAAGTAGTCAGGAAGCTGAACCATATCGATAGAAGGAATGAACATAACATCGCCCCATGCATCTCCTGTAGGCAGTCTCAGCAGCGCCGTCTGAGCATAGTCTGTGATACCTTCTGTCTCAACAGAGATGTTTGGATAGTCCTGATTGAATGCCTCGATATATTTTGCCATAGAACCATCCTGCTCACGGTCTGTCTTGTGATGGATGAACTTGATGGAAGCCGTGAGGTCTGTGTAATCCTCGCCAAGTGTAATGCTGCCGTATGTAAGTCCGTCTGCCGCCGCACCTGTGTTATCCGCTGCGCTGCTGTCATCTGACGGTGTGCTGTCACCTGCTGCGTTGTTGTCATTTGACGTGTTATTGTCTGACGCCGTGTTGTTGTCTGACGCGTTGTTTGTTGATGGTGTGTCACCAGATCCGCCGCAAGCTGTCAGCGACATTGTCATAACTGCTGCCATACCGAGTGCCATGAGTCTCTTTAATTTCATAGATGAAACCTCCCTTTTTGAAACTTTCGTTTTTGGTTTTTTAATTTTGTTAGCCTGTTGGTTAACTTGTTTTTAGTTTAAATTAACTTCGCCTTTTAGTCACCATGTTTTATTGATTATTATATCCAATTATTGTAGTTTTTCGTCATTTCTTCTCTTTCAACAATTTTCTTTTATTGTTTTTATCTAAATTGCTCATTTAATA